>JBOGXG010000351.1:0-5912 GCA_050694195.1 Actinomycetota bacterium
CCGTCGAGCAGCCTCTCCTCGGCCCCCTCTACTCGGCGATCCTGGAGCGCGCTCCCATAACCTTCGACTACCAACCCGCCGAGGGAGAGGAGCGGACGCGATCGCTCGAGCCGTACGGCCTCGTCCACAAGCGTGGGAACTGGTACGTGGTCGGCCGGGATGTCGAGCGGGAGGACGTGCGTGCTTTCCGCGTTTCCCGGATCACCTCGGGCATCACCACCGGGACGAGCACATTCGAGATACCGCGAGGCTTCGATGCAGCCGCCCATCTCGGGGGCGAACCGTACGAGGTGGGGCCCGGCTCGCCGGCTGCCGTTCGCGTGCTCTTCGCTCCCTCGCTGAGTTGGTGGGCGGAGCAGAACATCCCGGATGCGCCGCGGGTCGCCCGCGACGACGGCTCGGTGGAGGTCGAGATCCCCGTCGCGAACATCGACGCGCTCATCGCGTGGGCGATCTCGTTAGGTCCCGAGGTGGAGATCCTCTCTCCCGAGGCCGCCCGCGGCGCACTCGTCGATCACCTCGCTCCGTTCCTGGAGCCGGCATGAGCGACGTTGCCGAGGGACGACTAGGGCGGAGGCTCCGGCGCATCCTGGTCCTCCTTCCCTACGCGATCAAACATCCGGGCGTGACGGTCGACGAGTTGTCCCGCAAGTTCGGCGTCAGATCGAAAGACCTCATGGACGATCTCGACCTCGTCTTCATGTGCGGGCTCCCGGGCTACGGTCCCGGCGACCTGATCGACGTCTCCGTGGACGAGGATCGCGTCTACATCAGGATGGCCGATTACTTCTCGGCGCCGCTGCGACTCACGCCGGCAGAGGGGTTGGCCCTCTACGCGGCCGGCGCGCCGTTGGCCGAACTCCCGGAGATGAAGGATGCCGATGCTCTTCGCCGAGCGCTCGTCAAACTCGGCAGGGCCTTGGGCATGAGCGGCGACGAACAGGATCCCGGCATCGATGTCGAACTTGCCGGAGGATCCGTCGAACACATGGAACGCCTCCAGGAAGCGCTCGCCGCCGGTCGCCGGGTGCACCTCGAGTACCTCTCGGCGACGCGTGGAGAGCTCACCGAGCGCGACGTGGACCCGTGGGCCCTGATCGCGGCCCTCGGCCGCTGGTACCTCGTCGCGCTCGACCACCTCTCCGACGAGGAGCGGATGTTCCGACTCGATCGCATGAAGGAGGTCACGATCCTCGATGCCGACGCGCCGGTCCCCGATGACTTCGACCCGTCCCGTTACCGGGGCGCGTTCGTCGGAGGCGACGAGGAGCCGGTGATGTCGATGGAGATCGCTCCCGCTGTGGCCCGGTGGTTCTCTGAGTACTACCCGATCCGCTCGAACGAGCGCATGTCCGACGGCTGGGAGCGCGTTGAGATGATCGCCTCGGGACCGGTCTGGGCAGCGAAGCTCCTGCTCCAGCTCGGAGCCGGCGTCAGGAACGTCCAACCGGGCGAACTCGACGCCGCGGCCCGGGAGCTCGCCGGCTCGATAGCCGCTAACTACAGCTGAGCGCGCCAACGCCGGCGTCCGACGCCACGTGAACCACAGTCAGCGTTGAGGGATGAGGCTAGGCGGTTTTCTGGACCGTGCGACCGTTGATGTTGACGAGCTCGTGACGCGACGCCCCTCTCGGGATCGAGAACGAGAACGTCGAGCCCTTACCCCAGGTGGAATCCACCCAGACCCGGCCGTCGTGGACCTGCAGTAGCTGAGAGCAGAGGTAGAGGCCGACGCCGGTCCCTCCGTGCTCCCTCGTCGAGGAGCCGTCCACCTGGTGGAAGCGCTCGAAGATGTGGGGGATGTCGCTGGAGACGATGCCGATGCCTCGGTCGATCACGTCGAAGCGCAGTTCGTTGCCGTCCTCGGTGACCTGCACGGTGACCGGCTCCGGCGCGTCGGAGTATTTGAGGGCGTTGTCGATGAGGTGACGGAGCACGAGCCCGACCTTCATCTCGTCGCAGGACCACTTGAGGTTGTGCGGCATGTCGAGGTTCAACTCGCGGTCCGAGTGGTTGGTGAGAACGTCGTTCGCCACCCGACGAACCAGCTCGACGACGTCGGCCTGCTCGATCCGGAGCTTCGCTTCGCGCGATTCGATCTTCGATACGTAGAGGAGGTCCTCGATCAGGCTCTCGAGCTGTCCGGCCTTAGCCTCGATCGTGTCGAGAGCCTCGAGGCTCTCTTCTCTCGAAACCTGGTCGACGCGACGCTTCAATAGGTTCGTGAAGCCCCGGACGATCGTGAGCGGGGTGCGGAGCTCGTGCCCGATCATCGCCACGAAGTCGTGCTGGGTCTGTGCCATCTTCCGCTCCGGCGTCACGTCATCCATCACGAGCAGCCGGCCCATCGGAGCCCCGGGGACTCGCACGTCGGTGGCGTGCACCTTGTAGGTGCGTCCCGCGGAACCGATCTGGAGTTCGTCGAGGAGGTTGCCCTCACCGAGGATCAGATCTTCGAGCTGGTCGCTCCCCAGCGAGCCGCGCACCGGCGTGCCCGAAGCGAACATCGCGGTGAGCCCGAAGAGTTGCTCCGCGGCGGCGTTGATCGAGCGGATCCGCCCGGCGGCGTCGGAAAGCACGAGGGGGTTGGGTACGCTCTGGATGATGGAGCTCAGCTCCGACTCTTTGTGCTCGGCGACCGAATACATCTCGCCGGCGCCGATCGCGCTGGAGCATTGCTGACCGTAGGCCTTGAGGACGTAGCCGCGCTCCTGTACGAGTCCTTCAGAGCCGGACACCATGATGAGGCCGCGGGTGCCGCGCGGGCTCCGAAGACCGATCGCTACGAAGTGACTGCCGTCCCCCATGTCGATCAACCTGAGTCCGGTCTCTTCGATCGCGGCGCGGGTCTCGGGTCGCTCCGTGAGAACGCGGATGACGGTCTTGTCGAGGCCGCGGAAGACACCTCTGCTGAGGGCTCCGCTCTCGCCGTCGAACAGACAGACGAAGCCTTCCTTCTCGGACGCGAGCCTCGTCGCTCCATCGAGGATGTAGTTGAGGAGAGTCTCGATGTCGAGCATCCCCATCAGACCGTTGTTCGCGTCGTTGAGGGCGGCCAGATCCGAGGAGCGGCGCTCCGCTTGCTCGTGGAGCTTCGTGCGGTGGATGAGCGCGGCGGCCTGGTCGGCAAACATCTGCGCGAGGCGCCGGTCATCCTGCGTGAACGTGTGCGACGAGTCGGAGATAGAGAGGTTCAGTACGCCGATGGCGCGCCCGTTGACGCGAAGCGGTGCCACGACGCTCGAGGAGATGGCCTTCTTCTTGGGCACGTAGTTGATGAACGCCTCTTGGTCCACGTCGCCCAGCAGGAGGGCCTGTCCGGTGGCGACCACGCGACCGGCGACGCTGTCACCACACGGCATGCGGTGCCCGAGAGGGACCCCGGGGGCCTGGCCGGCGGACGCCACCAGCACGAGTTCCCGGCCGCCGTCGTCGAGGAGCATGATCGACGACTTCTGGGCGCCGAACAGGTCGATGGCCGTTGCCACCACGGCGTGGACGGCATCCGGCAGGGCGGTCGCCGAGGCTGCGATCTCGCTCACTTTGAGCGCAGCCTCGAGGGCCTGCTTCAGTTTGGTGGGATCCCCGATCTCCGCTTGGGGACGCGTGAATAAGGACATGCCATTCCATCGGCTGCCGACGGGCCCGGGTTTAAGGGGGAGTGAGACCTTTTGTGACAACTGGACCCTTCCGCTAAACCCCCGAAGTTGGGGGCCGATAAATCATCACAGCCAGTCGGACACCACGTAGACCAGCCCCCGAGACAAAAGGTACGGATGATGACAACCATCAAGGCGACCTGCCCCAGCTGCGGAGAGGTGAGTCTCACCGCAGATGACATCCTCTTGAGGATCGGGTCGGTCGCGGAGTCGAACACCTACGGGTTCGATTGCCCCGAGTGCGGCGACCACGTGGAGAAGCACGCCGATGAGAGGGTCGTGCGTCTGCTCCTCTCCGGCGGCGTGATGCCCGTCCTCAACCACGTTCCCGCCGAGGTGCTCGAGACCCGCTCCGGACCTCCTATCAACCACGACGATCTGCTCGCCTTCCACGAGTTGCTCGCCGAGGACGGCTGGTTCGAGCAGCTTCTGGGCAGCGACCAGACGCCCTAGCAGCGCTCCCGGCGCCGGAGGATCGGCGCCTGCCCCGGCTTAGACTTCGGCCATGCCGTCGATAGGGCCCCTCGAGATCATGGTGGTGGCCGTCATCGCCTTGATCGTCTTCGGCCCCCAGCGTCTCCCGGAGATAGCTCGCTCCGTCGGGCGCGCCCTTAACGAGCTCAAGCGTCAGGCCTCGGATATCCGCAGCGAGTTCGAATCGGGCCTCGATATCGCCGACGAACGGGACGAGCCCGCCGAGCCCGACGAGCCCGCGAAACCGAAGCCGGACGATCCCGGGACGGAAGAGCTCTGATGGAGGAGAGCGGAGAGGTCCGGCGTCGCCGGCTCGCGCTGAGGCGCCGGAAGCGGAAGAAACGCAGCGCGGTGGCGATGTCGATGATGGAGCACCTCTCCGAGCTCCGCTCCCGGCTGATCTTCTCCCTGGCTGCGTTCCTCGTGTTGTCCGTCGTCGCGTTCGTGTTCTTCAACCAGATCAGCGACTTCCTTCTTAGGCCGTTGTGCTCGCTGCCGGAGGAGAACCTCGGTCCGAACGGCTGCCGGCTCATCTTCACCAGCGCCCTCGAACCGGTCACCGTGCGCTTGAAGGTCACGGCGATGGTCGGGATCGTGGCCGCGTCTCCGATCTGGCTCTATCAGGTGTGGGCGTTCATCGTGCCGGGCCTCCATCCCAAGGAGAAGAAGTACGCGATCCCATTCGTCTTCATCTCCGTGTTCCTGTTCGCCATCGGTGCCGTGTTCGCGTACGTGACACTGCCGTCCGCCCTCCGCTTCCTCGTCTCGCTCGGCGGCGAGAACCTGATCCCGTTCTTCAGCGCCAACGAATACCTCAGCTTCATCGGGTTGATCGTGCTGGTGTTCGGAGTGACCTTCGAGGCCCCGCTTCTCCTGTTCTTCCTAGGCCTCGTCGGCGTGGTGAACGTCGCTCAACTGAGAGGCTTCCGCCGCAGTGCGATCGTCGGCATCACCGTCATCGCCGCGGTCGTGACGCCGAGCCAGGACCCCTACACGATGCTGGCGATGGCCGTGCCCCTGTATCTCTTCTACGAGGGCACGATCCTGGCCCTCGCGGTGGTGGCGCGCCGCCGTGCCCGGAGGTCCGCGACCGAGATCTAGCTCGCGGGCGGCCGCCTGCGACGGTTACAGATGCGCGGCCTGACTGGTTCCGGTTCGGAGGCGCGCGTCACGGCTCCCCGGCCTTGAGCTTCCCTGCCTTGCGGTCGCGTTTCGTCTTCTCCTGATGACAGGGCCAGCATCTCGGCTTCAGGTTGCCGTTGGAGGTCGGTCCCCGCGCCGAGCGCGGCCGATCGTGGTCGAACTCGGTGCGGAACCGGTTGCCACAGTCCACGCAGGTGACGCCGTCGAAGCCGGGGGGGTCGCCCAGCTCCAGCGCCACCTGCACCTCGACCGGGATGTTCTTGGTCCAGCGCTTGAAATGACGGAGGTCCTTGCCGTCGTAGAAGACGCCGTTGAGAAAGGCATCCTTGGAGATGTCTCGCGCCGCCGACGGAGACACCGGACCGACCCCGGGTATCTTGCACACCTCGCCGTCCCGGACGTCTCGCCAGCCCCGTTTCACCACCTCGTGGCTCACCAGGACCACCAGTTCGGGACGCCGGGACGACCCTTTCACGGAGGAGCCCGACAGCATCTTGGCGTAGGCGTCGGCGAGATGCAGCTCGAAGGGCTCTTGCTTCCCATCCCTCCTGGCGGCCTTGTAGAGGCGCGCGGCTTCCGCCTCGGCCCGGTTGACGATCGGGACCCCGACGTGGGGGACCAACTTGAGATGGACGT
>JBOGXG010000352.1:0-5149 GCA_050694195.1 Actinomycetota bacterium
AGGCCGTGCTGAGGCCCGTCTGCCCGGTCTTGACGAGGAACTTGAACCGCTCGTTGGTTTGCCGCGCGGTGCCGAAGCCGGCGAACTGCCGCATCGTCCACAGCCGGCCCCTGTAGCCCGTGGGATAGATACCGCGGGTGAAAGGGAACTCACCGGGGTAGCCGATCGTGGGGTCGATCTCGTCCGGCGCGTACACCGGATCGACCTCGACGCTCGACAGCGTGTCGAAATCGACGTCTTCCCTCAGCTTGGCTTGTTCGTAGCGCTCTTTCCAGCGTTCCTGCAGGTCGTCGGCCATCGGCTCATTCTACGGGAGGCCGAGCGCCAACCTCCCGTACGTCGAGCGAGGCGATCAGTCGGTCGGCGGCCTGGTACGGGTCGATCGTCCGGTCGGCCACTTGAGCCGTGAGGTCCTCGAGGAGCGGGGCGGATTCGTTCTCGACGCGCTCCCGGAAGCGCTCGGCGACGATCTCTCGGATCTCGCGCGCGATGCGCCTGCGGCGCCGCGACTCGAGCGACCCCCTCTCCTCTTGATAGGCGCGGTGCTTCTCGATGGCGGCCCAGAGATCGCCTATGCCCTCGTTCTTTATCGCGACGGTCTGCACGATCTCCGGTTTCCAGTCCGCGTCCGACATCTGTATGAGGTTCTTCAGCTCGCGGTGGGTGTCCTTTGTGCCCGGTCTATCGGCTTTGTTGATCACGTAGATGTCGGCGATCTCCATGAGTCCTGCCTTCGCCGCCTGGACCGCGTCGCCCCAGCCCGGATTGAGGATCACGAGAGTTGTGTCGCACGCATCCGTGATCTCCACCTCTGCCTGCCCGACCCCCACCGTTTCGATGATCACGATCTCGTTGCCGGCCGCGTCGAGCACGCGCACGGCCTCCGGAGCGGCGAGCGCTAGCCCACCCAGGTGACCGCGAGTCGCCATCGAGCGGATGAAAACGCCCTCGTCGGTCGCGTGCCCTTGCATGCGCACGCGGTCGCCGAGCAGCGCTCCACCGGAGAAAGGGCTCGAGGGATCGATCGCGAGCACCCCGACCCTCTTGCCGTCCCGGCGCGCCCGCGCCACGAGCCTGTCGGTCAACGACGACTTGCCGCTCCCCGGCGCGCCCGTGATCCCGATCGAGTAGGCACCGCCCGTGTGCGGATAGAGCTCCTTCATCACGACGCCGAGCTCCGGACCGCCGTCCTCGACGAGAGAGATGAGCCGGGCGATGCTGCGCCGCTCCCCACCGAGGGCGCGCTCGACGAGGGCGGCGGACTCCAGGCGGACCACCGCCTAGGCCTCTATGGCGATGACTTCCGTAACCTCGGGAACCCTGTCCTGGAGGATCCGCTCGACTCCTTGCCGGAGGGTCACCGGAGAGATCGGACACGTCTCACACGTGCCGGTGAGCTGGACGGTCACGGTTCCGTCGCGGACGCTTTCGAGCTTGATGTCCCCACCATCCATCTGGATCGCGGGACGTATCAGTTCGAGCGCCTCGGCCACCCGAGCCTCGATCGACGCGGTATCGGCGGCCTCGCTCCCCGTCACTGTGCTCATGGGGACATCGTAGCTTTGATCACCCACCAAAGCAGGGCGGAACCGAGGAAGATCCCCCCGAATATCCACGCCCAGGCGGGGCCCGGCCCGGGGTCGTCCGCCTCGATCGGCTCGAGCGGCTCGCCCACCTCCGGCCCCTCCACCTCGGCCACCACGATACGAGTGGTGTCCCTCTTCTCCGCCCCCGCCGCCCGCGCAACGACCTGCACCGCATAACGACCGGGCTGCTCGGGCGCCCGCCACGAGAGGCGGTTCCGCCCTGCCGCCGATACCTCGGCTGCGGAGGGGCGATCGAGCCCGGAGGTGACGGTCTTCACGCGTGCCGGCCGCGAGAGCGCGTAGGTGATCCCGACCCGCTCGCCCGGCCGCACCCTCTTCGGAGCCTCGACCACCCCCACGTCGAGGGGCAGCCCGTACCCGCGCGGCGGATCCACTGCCACGACGCCGGAGCCTCCGAACCGGAACTCCCAGGTGCCCAGCGCCTCCCGCACGAGCGTTCTCCCGTTCCCGCCGACGATCTGGAACGCCCCGGTCACCGTGACGGCCGGAGACCCCGTGGCGACACCGACGTCGACGTTCCTGTCGGTCGGATAGGTCGCGATCGAAACGCCGGTGTAGTAGTGCTGCAGGATGTCCGGATAGGAGAAGCCGCGCCGTGCGAGTCCCTCGGCGCCCCATTGCGACATCCCCACACCGTGCCCCCAACCACGCCCGAGCACGTGGACGACCCGTCCCCTCGTGACCATCTCCAAGCGGTTCGACGGGAACGTCTCGGGCAACCGGCCGCTGGCAGTCGGCGCGGGGGACGGGTAGAGGCCGGGGAAGAGCGCCGGCGCGCCGGCGCGCACGGCGATCCGCAGATCCTCCGCGGTCATCCGCCGTTCGCCGCGCGTTGTGGTGAGGAGCACGTCCGGGTAATGAAGGCCCTCTCGAGACGCGATCGTGCGTGCCTCGATCAATCTCCCGGCCGCGGGGAGGAGTCCCGCGTTCTCGACGATCCTCTCCAGATCGGGCAGGCGGAAGCGAACCCGCCACCTATAGACCGAGGAGCCCTCCTCGGTGTTGCTCACCACTCCCTGGAGATATGGATAAGCCGGCTCGGTCTCGAATATCTGCTCGTTGTCGAACGTCCGTCCGCCCGACGTCGAGTGGTAGCGCGCGAGGATCGGTCTCCCGTCGTAAAGGATCGTGGCCGCGTCCGTATCTCGCACCGCGTCGACCCAGCGGGATCCCGACGGAAGTGCCACGACATCGGCTCCCGAGAACACCTGGCATTCGACCGAGGCGCAGATGTCGAAGCCGTATACCGCCGCCGTGCCGCCGGGCGGTTGCTCGAGAGTATGGAGGGCGTAGGTCCGCGCCGCGACCGCCTGGGCGCGGAGCGCCTCGACCGGCCATGTGGTTGGAACCTCGTTCAATCCCAGGAGGTATCGCTCGAGCGGAAGAGAGTTGACCACCACGAGACCGTCGGACGCCGGATCCAGCTTCAACCTGCCGAGGTAGCTGTGGAGCCCGGCAACGGCGAGAGTGGAGCCACGGAGAGGTTCGAGAGTTACCGGTCCCGCCACGGCACCGAGTCGGCGCGCCTCGGCGGGCCCGACGGAGACCGAACCGAACAGACATATCAACGCTAGAGCTGCAGCGTGACGCCGGACCATCACTACATCCTCACGCAGCGGCGGATCAAACTAGAGCTGATGCTCGACGAGCTCGATCTCGGCTCCCAGCTTTGTCAGCTTCTGGAGGAAATCCTCGTACCCTCGCTCGACGTGGGCGATGTCGTGAACGACGGTCCGACCCTCGGCACACAGACCCCCGACGACGAGGGCGGCCCCGGCGCGGATGTCCGGAGCCCGGACGGGGGCCCCCGACAGTCGTTCGACGCCTCGGATGACCGCATGGTGTCCCTCAACCCGGATCTGCGAGCCCATCCGGTTGAGCTCGTCCACGAACAGGAACCGAGCCTCGAACACGTTCTCCGTGAGGATCGAGGGCCCGGCCGCGTGCGCGAGGAGAACCATCATCGGCGGCTGGAGATCGGTTGGGAAGCCCGGGTAGGGCAAAGTAACGAGGTCCAAGGAGCTCGGACGAGCTCCCATCGCGACCGTCACCTCATCGTCCCCTCGACGAACCTCTGCGCCGGCTTCCTCCAGCTTCTGCAACGGAAGCTCCATGTGGTCGGGGCGGCAACTCTTTAGCGTTACGCGGCCTCGGGTAGCCGCCGCGGCGATCGCGTAGGTACCCATCTCGATGCGATCGGGGATGATCTCGTGAGTCACACCGCCTAGTTCATCCACGCCTTCGATGGTCAGGGTGGGTGTTCCCGCGCCGGAGATCTGGGCGCCGCAGGAGTTGAGGAACGAGATGAGATCGAGGATCTCGGGCTCGCGAGCGGCGTTCTCGACGGTCGTCGTTCCCGCGGCCGTGACTGCAGCCATCACGAGACTCTCGGTTGCGCCAACCGAAGGGAATTCCAATAGAACACGTGTCCCATGCAAGCCATCGGCTACGCCTTCGACGTAACCGTGCTGGGACACGAACTTGGCTCCCATGCGCTCGAGTCCCTGCAGGTGGAGATCGATGGGACGAGAGCCGATCGCGTCCCCACCGGGCATCGCTACCCTCGCCCGGCCGAGGCGAGCGAGCAACGGACCGAGAACCTGGATCGACGCGCGCATCTTCGTGACCAACTCGTAGGGCGTCTCCTCGTGGATCTCTCCCGAGGCGTCGATGCGCATCGTCCCGCCTTCGAGATGGACGGTGGCGCCCAAACGTTCCAGCACCTCGGCCATGAGACGGACGTCGGTGATCTCCGGTACCCGCCTGAGGATGACCTCGCCCGGCACGAGCAAGGCCGCGGCCATGATCTTGAGAACCGAGTTCTTGGCACCCCCGGCAACCACCTCTCCCTCGAGGGGGCGGGGGCCGGTGACGAGATACGATTTCATGGCTTCCAGACTATGCGGGACCCGCGAACCACAAACGGATGAGGCGGCCCCCGCGGGGGCCGCCTCTGTGCCGGTTGGGTGCTACTACCGCCTGCGGGTGCCTTTACGCGCGGTTGTCTTCTTGCGGCCGCCGGTCGACTTCCGCGCGGTCGACTTCTTGCGGCCCCCCGTAGCCTTGCGGGCCGTCGACTTTGCCCTGCCGGTGGTCTTGCGTCCGGCCGACTTCGCCCGCCCTGTGGTCTTCCGAGCTGCGGACTTCGCACGACCCGTCGTCTTGCGCCCGGCCGACTTCGCGCGCCGTGTGGTCTTCTTCGCGGTGGACTTGCCCCTGCGCGTCGCCTTCCTGGCCGACGACTTCGCGCCGCGGGTGGTCTTGCGAGCCGCCGACTTCGCGCGACCCGTCGCCTTGCGCGCGGGGGACTTCCGGCGACCGGTAGCTTTCTTCCGACCCGTCGACTTCTTCCGGCCGGTCGACTTCTTCCGCGTGGCGGGGCGGCGAGCGGTCGACTTCTTGCGACCCGCGCTCTTACGAGCGCCGGTCGATCGGCGCCCGGTCGATTTCTTCCGACCTCCCGGGGATCTGCGGGCAGTGGTCTTCTTACGCCCCGTCGACTTCTTACGGCCTCCGGTCGACTTGCGCGCCGTCGACTTCTT
>JBOGXG010000353.1:0-5415 GCA_050694195.1 Actinomycetota bacterium
GCCGATCCCCGGCCGGACACACCCGACCACTAGCGGCGGGAGCTCGAGGTCCCCGGGACCTCGAGGTCCCCGGGACCTGCGGGGCAGGTATCGGGAGAGCCGGCGTCGAAATCAGCTCCATGTCGACGCTCCGTCGGATCATCGCGATCGTTTGCACGACCCTCCTCGTCGCCGCCGCTCCGGGCGCCGCCGACGATCGCGACGCGTCCGACCCTCCCCGAACATCCGGGCCGCTGATCGGCTCGCCCTTCGGCTGCGAGGACGCCGGCGATGCCGAACCGGGCGAGACCGTGATGCAGTCATGCAGCTGGAGCTACGACCTCGTTCCGGCCGAGTCGAACGCGGGCGAGGACTTCTCGGTGTACTGGATGCAGTTGGAGATCGACCCCGGGAAGGGGTGGTGCGCGCGGGATGTCTTCTTCGAGCTCACCGCACCGAGCGACGGTCGCATCGTCTCCGCCGTTCCCGCCGAGGGAGGGAAGCAGATCCGCAACCGAGCTAGCGTCACCCGACTGGCGGTCGACGCGGAGGGGGCCGCCCCGGTTCCCGGCTCCGTCGAACAGGACGTCGTGCTCCCCAAAGGCAGGACGAAGGTATCGGTGTCGGAGGAGGGCTATAGCTATCGGTGGCGGGGGAACTCGTCGGACAAGATCGTCGTCGCGATCGGGATCCAGATGTCGCACCGCCGGCTGCCGCCGGCCCCGATCTATTCGCAGGCAGGCGCCACCGGCTTCGGGATCTCGTCCTGCGACCCCATCACCATCGAGATGGCGGAAGCCGACAGAGGGGGTCGGTAGGAATGTCGAACGCCTGAACCGGTTCTATCCTGGTCGTATGCACTATCTCGACCATGCGGCCACGACCCCCGTGCTCCCCGAGGTGAAAGCGGCGATGCTGCCATTCCTTGAGGAGGATTTCGGCAATCCCTCGTCCGTCCATGCCGGCGGCCGCCGAGCGAAGGCGGCGGTGGAGGAGGCGCGCGAACGGGTGGCCGCGGCGATAGGGGCGAGTCCCTCCGAGATCGTCTTCACGGCGGGAGGGACCGAGGGTGACAACCTCGGGATCAAGGGCGGCGTCCGCAAACTCCGCGGGAACGGCAACCACATCGTGACCACCGCCTTCGAGCACCACGCGGTGCTCGACACTTTCGAGTGGCTGGAGGGCCAGGGGTTGCACGCGAGCTTCGTGCCGGTTCCTTCGAGCGGGGTCGTCACCGTGGATGCGATGGTCGAGGCCGTGCGCCCGGAGACGATCCTCGTGTCCGTGATCGCCGTCAACAACGAGCTCGGGACGGTCCAGCCGATCGGAGACATCGCGGCCGCTGTGAAGGCGGCGGTTCCGAACGCGCTGGTCCATACGGACGCCGTGCAGGCGCTCGGGAACGTACCGATCGACGTGAAGGCCTGGGGGGTCGACCTCGCCGCCTTCTCTGCCCACAAGCTCGGGGGACCGAAGGGCGTTGGAGCCTTGTACGTGCGCGCCGGCGTTCCCGTCGAGCCGGTCCTTCACGGCGGGGGACACGAGCGCGGGCTCCGCTCCGGGACGCTCAACGTGCCGGGGATCGTCGGCTTCGGCATCGCCGCCGAGGTCGCGGCGAGAGAGGTCGATGAGAAGGCGGAACGCCTCGCGAAGATGCGCGACCGGCTGCTCGACGGCATCCGAGTAGCGATCCCCGACGTCGTCGTGAACGGTGAACTCGATCGGCGCGTGGCGGGGAACCTCAACATCTCGATCCCACACACGGAGGGGGAGACGCTTCTCCTCCTCCTCGATCAGGCCGGGATCGCAGCTTCCGCCGGCTCGGCATGTCAGTCGGGCGCGATCGACCCATCGCACGTCCTCGTTTCGATAGGGGTTCCGAGGAAGCTGGCGATCGGGAGCCTGCGCTTCAGCCTCGGCCGCGCGTCGTCGGATGACGACGTCGATGCGGTGCTCGAGGCACTGCCGAACGTGGTCGAGACCGCCAGGCGGGCGGCATGAGGCGGAAGGCAGTCGTCGCCATGTCCGGGGGGGTCGACTCGTCCGTCGCCGCGGCCCTCCTGGTCGAACAGGGTTACGACGTCACCGGCATCATGCTGAAACTGTGGAAGGGCGAGGCGGAGAACAACGCTTCTGGGTGCTGCAATCTGGGCGCAGCCGAAGACGCTCGTCGCGTTGCCGACGTGCTCGGGATCCCCTTCTACGTATTCAACTTCGCCGATCGCTTCGAAGAGACCGTCGTCCGCGATTTCCACGACACCTACGCGTCGGGGAGGACTCCCAATCCGTGCATCCGTTGTAACCAGTGGATCAAGTTCGACGCGCTCTTTGAGCGCGCCAGGGCGCTGGGTGCCGACGTGCTCGCGACGGGGCACTACGCGCGGGTCGAGCAGCATGACGGTTGCTACCACCTGTTGCGCGGCGTCGACTCGTCCAAGGATCAGTCGTACGTCCTGTGGATGCTGACGCAGGAGGAACTCGCGCACTCACTCTTCCCGGTCGGGTCGATGGCCAAGACCGAGACGCGGAGGATCGCCGGCGAGCTTGGACTCAGGACGGCCGACAAGCCGGATTCGCAGGAGATCTGCTTCGTGCGAGCCGGCGATGTCGGCAGTTACGTGGCGGAGAAGATCCCGGAGGCCTCGGTTCCGGGCCCCCTCGTGGACGCGTCGGGAGCCGTTCTAGGAGAGCACAAAGGGATCGGCAACTACACGATCGGACAGCGCAAGGGGCTGGGCGTCTCGCTCGGCGAGCCGGTGTTCGTGTCGCGCATCGAACCGGCAACGAACACGGTCGTGGTGGGGGGGCGCGACGAGTTGGTCGTCGATGGTTTCGCGATGGAGGAGACGAGCTTCGTAGACGACGCACCGCCCGACGGAGCGGCGGTAGAGGTCCAGCACCGTGCTCACGGCGACGTGAGCCGGGGGCGTCTGTGGCACGACGGAGACACGTGGGAGGTTGGGTTCGACGAGCCCGTTCGCGCTATCGCTCCCGGGCAGTCCGCCGCGCTCTACGCGGACGACAGGCTGCTGGGGGGCGGCATCATCTCGTCCACGAAGGCCGCCGACCGCGTTGCCTGACGGACCGCAGAGACTGCTCCAGGACGAGTTCGATCGCGCCGCTGAGGGATTCGCGGAGCGCACGAAGGGCCGCTTCGACGCGATGGATGTCGTGTCGTTCGCGCGCACGATGTCTGGCGAGTCGATCGTCGAGGTCGGTGCCGGCACGGGGAACTTCCTGGCTCTGTTCAAGGACGTCGCCGCGCGGCGGGTAGCGATCGACATCACGCACGGGATGCTCGCGGAAGCGCGCCGGCGGGACCCCTCGCTGGAGCTGATCCAGGCCGACGGCTCGGCCCTCCCGTTGCGCTCGGGCTCGATCGATCTCGTGACGAGCGCGCAAGCGTTCCATCACATCCACGAGCCGCTCCCGGTCCTGAAGGAGATGCGCCGTGTGGCCGGACCCGACGGCCGAGTCTTGATCGTCGATCAGATAGCGACCGAGCGCTACGAGGAGATGGCGTTCATGACCGAGGTCGAATCGCTCCGGGATCCATCGCACGCGGCGTCGCGGCCGGCATCGGTCATGCGCATGCTCGTACTCAGCGCCGGGCTCGAGATCGTCGACGAGCGCCTCCATGAGGACCAGAGCCGGTTCTCGAAGTGGATGTGGCCGGGTGAGTTTCCCGCCGAGCGGATCGCCAAGGTGCGTGAGTTCGTCTCGAAGTTCGGCGATGAGACCGGCATGGGGTTCGAGCCCGACGGTGACGACTTCACGTTCACGCGCCGCCGCCTGATGCTGCTTGCGAATCGTCCCGTCTAAAGGGCCCTGGGCCGTCTTCAGATGTCGAATGGTCGATTCTCCGATGTCCCCCTCGATTGTCCCGACCCCCTGAGAAGATAGGCCCATGACCAAGAGCCAGGCCAAGAAGAGGGTCGCCGAGCTGCGCGAGTCGATCGACCATCACGCCTACCGCTACCACGTGCTCGACGATCCCGAGATCGCCGACGTCGAGTACGACGCCCTGATCCAAGAACTCCTCGCCTTGGAGGGCGAGTTCCCCGAACTCGTCACCTCCGACAGTCCCACGCAGCGCGTCGGTGCCCCGCCCAGCGACCTGTTCGCCCCCGTTGCCCACCGCAGCCAGATGATGTCACTCGACAACGTCTTCTCGTTGGATGAGCTTCAGGCGTGGGGAGCGCGGGCCGTGCGGGCTCTCGGCGGCAACGTCGACGGTTTCGTCACAGAGCAGAAGATGGACGGCGTCGCCGTGAACCTCATCTACGAAGACGGGGTGCTCGTCAAAGGAGCCACCCGCGGCGACGGCCGCACCGGTGAGGACATCACCGCGAACCTGAAGACGGTCCCGGCGGTGCCGCTGCGACTACGCGGCAAGTACCCCAAGATCCTCGAGGCGCGCGGAGAGGTCTACATGAACGTCGCCGACTTCGAGAAGCTGAACGAGACCCTCGGCGAAGAGATCGGGAGGACCTTCGCGAACCCGCGCAACGCTGCGGCCGGATCGCTGCGTCAGAAGGACCCCAGCGTGACCGCGACGCGGGCCCTGTCTCTCATCTGCCACGGTGTGGGCTACGTCGAAGGCATGCGCTTGAGGTCACATTGGGAGTCGCTCGAGATGCTGCGCGACATCGGGCTGCGGACCAACACGAACAGCAAACGGCTCGAAACCCTCGATGAGGTCTACGACTACTGCGCGTACTGGCAAGAGCATCGGCATGACGTTCCTTACGAGATCGACGGCTCCGTCGTGAAGGTGGACAAGGTCGGCCAGCAGGAAGAGCTCGGGTACACGTCCAAAGCGCCTCGCTGGGCCATCGCCTACAAGTTCCCTCCGGAGGAACGCACAACGAAGCTCGAGAAGATCGAGGTCCACGTCGGACGTACCGGCGCCGTGACGCCATTCGCTCGTCTCGACCCCGTGTTCGTGGGCGGCGTAACGGTGACGACGGCCACGCTCCACAACGAGGACGAGGTCAAACGGAAGGACGTCAGGATCGGCGACATCGTTATCGTCCGGCGCGCCGGCGACGTCATCCCCGAGGTCGTGGGCCCGGTGGAGTCGAAGCGGACGGGGAAAGAGAAGCGCTTCAGGATGCCGAAGAAGTGTCCTTCCTGCGGCTCGGACATCGTCCGGGAGGAGGGGGAGGCGGTATCTCGTTGCATCGGCGTGGACTGTCCGTCGCAGCGCGTGGAGCGTCTCTTCCACTTCGCCTCCCGCGGCGCGATGGACATCGAGGGGCTCGGCTACAAGACCGTCATCGATTTCGTCGATCGCGGGTGGCTGAGAGACGTCTCCGACATCTACTACCTGAAGCCGGAGCAACTCCAAGGCCTCGAGGGCTGGGGTCAGATCTCGATCGACAACCTCTTCAAGGCGATCGAGGACTCGAAGCGGCGTCCCCTCGCCAACCTGCT
>JBOGXG010000354.1:0-1551 GCA_050694195.1 Actinomycetota bacterium
GCGCTCGCGTCGCTCCCGTGCCCGTCGGGCCTCTCGCCTCGAGCCATCGTCGTCGCTCCCGGTTGCCGTCGGTCGATCGCTGCCGTCGTCGTTTCGGACGTCGAGGACGATCGGATCGACCCGCGTCGGAGCCTCCGGCTCCCGGAGTTCGAGAAACAAGACGACGGCCGCGCCGCCCAGGACGAAAGCCACTACGAGGAGGGCGGCGATCTTCTGTCTGCGCATGCTTCCATCTAGCGGGCGCCCGCTGTGAAGGACGTGAGGCCAAGATGAGAATCCTCTCATCTTGGTGCCGCCGCGGGAGGATGAGAAGCCTCTCATCCTCTTATCACCCGACCCTTAGATCCGCCGGTCACAGTCGAGTGAGGAACAGGCGCGTACTAGGAGGATCCAGGATGGCGATGCAAGCAGCAGCGATAGAGGCTAGGAAGACTCCGGTGGACGACAACGGTTGGGGCTTCGCCGAGGGGGCCGAGATCGCCCCGGGGCGTTTCGTTCTAAAGCTCCTCGGCGGCGGCAGGCGATACGAGGCTTACCTCGCGCACGACGAGGCACTCTTGACGACGGTCGTCGTCAAGATCCTGCGACCCCATCGGGTCGAGGACACCGCGTCGCTCGAAGGACTCGCCGCGGAGTACGACGCGCTCGGAAAACTCAACCATCCCGTCATCGCGCGCGGCTTCGACTCGGTCCTGGAAGGAGGACGGCCTCACATCGTGATCGAGTTCCTCGAAGGTCCTCGCCTGTCCTCTCTCATCCGACGACACGGGCCACTTCCGATGGAGCAGTTGGTTCCTCTCGCGGTGCAACTCTCCTCGGCTCTTCACTACATGCACGGACGAGATCTCGTTCACCTCGACGTGAAGCCGCGCAACATCATCATGGGAGCACCTCCCAGATTGATCGACCTCAGCATCGCCCGCAGCGTCGAGGACGCCGAGGCGCTGACCGTGGCCGTGGGGACCGATGCGTACATGGCTCCGGAACAGTGCGATCCGCTCGGCCCCCACCGCGTTGGGACGCCCGCGGACGTGTGGGGGCTGGGGGCTTCGTTGTACGAGGCGGCGACGGGTGGTCCGCCGTTCCCGGCCGACGACCCTTCCGAGTATCCACAACTCACCGAGGAACCCGCTCCGATGAGCGACCGGATCGCCTCGCAGGTGACGGACCTGGTGCTGTCGTGCCTCCGGCGCGACCCGGCGGCACGGCCCACACCAAAGGAACTGTCGGAGGCACTCGATCCACTAGTCGCGGCGCTGCCGCGGCGGTTCGTTCTGAATCGCCTACGCCCGCGCTTGCGCTGATGGGGCCGGATAAGAGACCTCTAACGATGGCCTCACGAAAGTCTCAGCTTCGACGTCTAGAACGAAGCTAAGGAGACACCACCTACTAGATAGAGGAGGGAATCGATGAGCTTAGGAAGGATCGCTATCGGCCTCTGGCACTCCTGCTGGCGGCCGCCGGTGCAGTGGCAGTGGCCGATGAAAGGTCGAACCGAACCGTCGCGCCGATCCAGGCGGATGACGAGGATGAGGCCGTCCTGAAGAGGGA
>JBOGXG010000355.1:0-3852 GCA_050694195.1 Actinomycetota bacterium
AGACCGCCGGCGCCGTGGCCGGGGGCGGATGGGGCAGCTCGGATTCGACCGCCGGGGCGGCGTGGTTCTACGACGTATCCGATCCGGAGAACCCGACGGAGCTTGGACACCACTCGTATCCGCGCGCACCTGCGATCACTCCCAGCGTCGTGGTCGGCGAGCGGGCCCGGTGGACCAACCACAACTTCAATGTGATCCCGATGAAGGACCCGAAGAAGTACCTGCTCGCGGTCTCCTACTACCTCGGGGGCATCGCGGTGGTCGACTTCTCGGACCCGGCCAACCCGGAAGAGCTCGGCTACTACATCGACTTCACGGAAGGGGAGCCTCCCGAGACGTGGTCGTCGTACTGGTACAACGGACGGATCTACACGAACGACTTCACCACCATGACCGGCGTCGGAGCCTACGAGTTCACGGGGACGACCTCCCCGAAGACCACTCGGTTCTTCGGACGAGGGCCGCTCAACCCGGACGGAGAGGTCAACCCGCAGGTCCAGATCTGGAGCTTCAGGTAGGGCACGGCATATAGAGATGAGGGGTTAGCGGAGCTGTTCCACGCTCTCGCAGTTCGTCGTTTCCTCGGCTCCGCGGCAGACATCCGAGCCTTCGCCGCCGTCGACACGATCAAAGTCTGGCGGCTCGTCTTCCTCCGTCACTTCACCACCGTCGAGAACGTCGTCGCCGCCCCTCCCTTCCACGACGTCATCCCCCCACGACGACGTGAGGATGTTGGCCACCTCGTTGCCGATGAGTACGTCGTCCCCGTGGGCCTCCGCCAGGACGTTCTCGATACCGACGAGGGTTTCCTCGCCGGATCCCCGCGCGAAGCCCTCCGTCAAGTTCACGTGTAGTTCGATCCAGTGCGGGAAGAACCGGTACTCAACGGTGTCAATGCCGGTTCCGCCGTCGAAGTGGTTCTGCTGATCGGGGTCGCTCAGCGGGTACGACCCGCCGCGAGCCTCGATGGAATCATCCCCATCGCCACCGGTCACCAAGTCGTTTCCGACGCCTTCTCGCAGAACGTCGTTTCCTGCGCCTCCGTGCAGTTCGTCGTCGAAGGGACGGTGGTCGTCTGTGACCAGATCGTTGCCGTCATCGCCATACAGGCGATCGGCATCTGTCGTTCCGGCCAGCTCTTCCTCGGTGCCGCAGTTGGGACACGAGGAGGCATCGAAGTTCCCGTTGATGACATCGTCGCCACCTCCACCATGGACCTCGTCGTCACCCAAGCCCCCGTCGATATGCGGGCTCGACGCGTCGCCGTCGGTGATCACGTCGTTACCCGCGCGACCCTCGAAGTGATCGCCTCCGACGGGATCGCTGATGCGATCGGCTCCAGGGCCACCGATCAGATCGTCTTCGGACGCACCTCCCACGAGCACGTCGTCCCCGCCGGCGCCGTCGAGACCGGTCCCCTCGTCGTTCGCGGTCAGAAAGTCATCGAAGTCCGATCCGATCACCACGTGCACGTCGATCAACGTGTCGGTGCCCCAGCCGGTCGCGATGCCCTCACGTAGATCTACCGTGACCGGGCGCGGGGCTCCGACGAAGCTGACCCAGCCCCATCGCTGCCTTTCAGGGGAACTCCGCATCTCGAGGATGTCGTCGCCGCGGCCTCCCTTGAGTGTCAGCTGTCGCTGCAGAGAGCTGTCGACCTCACGGTAGCGCTGCAGGCCCCCCAAGCCGATGAGGTGGTCGTCATCCGCTCCGCCACGTACCAATGAGGGCCGCCGCGATTCGAGCATGTCTGCGCCGTTGCCGCCGTTGAGGTGATCCACCAGCCGGGTGAACCCGTTGATCTCTTGGTCCTCGTAGAGCCGGTCATTGCCGGCCTGCCCGTACGAATAGTCCGGCCCGATCTCTCCGTCGATGCTGTCATCGCCGTCACCGCCGTAGATCTTGTCCAAACCGATGCCCCCACAGAGCAGGTCGTCGCCGTCGAGGCCGCGGATGACGTCGCGGCCCGCGAGAGCGGCGATGACGTCCCGCCTGCCGGTACCCACGATCTCGTCGGCGCCGTCGGTACCGATGATCGTGGGCTCCTGGCCCCAGCACGCAGCCTCCTGACCAGACGCGGGCACCGCTAACGACATCAGTACGAGCGGGACGAATACTGCCGTGGTGATCCTTTTCGTTTTCATGCTCTATTGACTACCCATCCCGGGGTGGCGCTGCTTGCTTTGTCCTCTTGTGAGCGACCGATGACACATCCGGGCCTCGGAATGCCTTGTCTGGGTGCGTCGTTAGAATCCGACGGCTGAGGGCCCATAGCTCAGCTCGGTTAGAGCGCGCCCCTGATAAGGGCGAGGCCGATGGTTCAAGTCCATCTGGGCCCACAAGACTCACTCTTTGTGAGAATTGCGTCGTGACCACCCCCGATCGAGATGTCCTCAAGCAAACGTTCGACGGTGTCGCGGAGGTTTACGACGCCGCCAGACCTGAGTACCCGGCTGCACTCTTCGACGATCTCGTCGATATCGGCGGCCTCGACGCGTCCTCCTCGATCCTGGAGATCGGATGCGGCACGGGCAAAGCAACGATCCCCTTGGCGCAACGTCGTATGAGGATGCTGTGTTTGGAACCCGGGTCGAATCTCGCGGCGTTCGCCTCTTCGAAACTCCGTGACTTCCCTGGGGTCGAGGTCGTAAACGAACCGTTCGAGACCTGGAACGCCGACGCGCAGAGCTTCGATCTCGTCTTCGCCGCGACTTCGTGGCACTGGATCGACCCCGAAACGCGTTATTCGAAAGTCGCCTCCCTACTGGGGCCAGGGGGGCACCTTGCATTCTTCAACGCGCGTCATGCCTTCCCGCGCGACGTGGATCCGTTCTTCCTCGACCTGCAGGAGGTCTACAACTCCATCGGATACGGGGCCGTAGAGGCCTGGATCCCGGGCTACGACACGTGGCCGCCGCCCCCACCCGAAGAGATGCCGGACGAACGCGACGAGATCACACGCAGTGGGCTCTTCGACGACGTCCAGGTCCGAAGGTACGTGTGGGAGCTCGTCTACGACGCCGATGAGTACTTACGGCTACTCGATACGTTCTCGGGGCACATCACGATGGAACCGGAAACGCGTTCGTTCCTCTACGACGAGATCCGGCGGCGCATCAAGGCCCGCCCCGAGAAACGGGTGCGTCGCCACTGGCTCGCGATCCTCCACGTCGCGCGGCGGACGCCATGACGATCTCCGACACGTTCGATCTGCTCGATTGGAAGCGGCGCATCTTCGATCTCTATGCACGGGTGCGCGCTCAAGACGACCCGGCTCGCGCGTGGGAGCTCTGGCGCACGACGCGCGACGAGATGTTCAAGACGCATCCACAGTCTCCGATCCCCGAGGGCCGGCGCCCTTCCTTCGCGGGCATCGAGCTCTTCGCCTACGACCCCGCCTTCCGCGTGATCGGAACGGTGCGCGATGCGACCGAGGAGCACTACGCGATCCCGACGAGTGACGACGGAACGATGCGTTTCACGCGCATCGGCATATGCGAGTTCGCACTCGATGGGGAACCCTCAGAGCTCGAGCTGTACTGGCTCGACGCGTATGCCGGCGGATTGTTCCTCCCGTTCCGCGATGCGTTGAGTGGCAAGGAAACCTACGGCGCGGGGCGGTACCTCTTGGACACCGTCAAGGGTGCCGACCTGGGCACGAGCGGAGACAAGATGGTTCTCGACTTCAACTTCGCCTACAACCCATCGTGCGCCCACGACCCTCGCTGGGTGTGCCCGCTCGCGCCGCCGCCGAACCGGCTCCGACAAGCGATCAGGGCCGGCGAGAAGGTTCCCGCCGACCCCGTCGATCACTGATCAGGATCCGCTACAGGAGACCGACCTCTTCCAGAT
>JBOGXG010000356.1:0-3992 GCA_050694195.1 Actinomycetota bacterium
GGGCCGGCGTTCCGGTAGCGGTCAGCGAGAACCTCGATACGTTGCGGGCGCTGGAGCACATCCCCCTCGCCGCGCGCGAGTCGGTGCGGGCCGCTCTCGCGACGACGATGATAAAGAGCGAGGCGCATCGACCTGCGTTCGACATCCTCTTCGACATCTACCTCGGCGCGGGACCGGCCGATACGACGGACGAAGAGACGCGCCGCGAAGTGCGGGACGATCCCGAGGACTTCCGCGAGCAACTGATGAACGCGCTCATGTCGGGAGACGGCGCCGCGATCCGCATGCTCGCCGAACGGGCGGTGATGACGTTCGGTCGGGTCGAGGACAGTCCCTCCGGCAGCCTCTACTTCCAGTACCCCGTGTTCCGGGCGGTCGATCTCGACGCGCTGATGGCGAGGATGATGGACGAGCCGGGGATGTCTGAGATGGAGCGACGGCTCCGGCGCGGCGAGTTCGACGAGCGCGTGAAGCTGTTCCGCCGGGTCGTCGCCCGAGAGGTCAACCGCAGAGTGGCGGAGCGGCGCGGCCCCGAGACCGTCATACGGACGGCGGTACGCCCGCTACCGGAGACGCTCGACTTCTCGACCGCCACCGCAGCCGAGATCGCGCAGCTACGCCGAGCGATCAGACCACTGGCACGCCGGCTCGCGACGCGCGTGGCGATCAAGAGGAGACGCTCCTCGCGCGGGACCATCGACATCCGGCGCACGATCCGCCACTCCCTGTCTACCGGAGGGGCGCCGTTCGAACTCGAGTTCCGTCATCGTCCGCCGCACCGCCCCGAGCTCTTCGTGCTCTGCGACATCTCGAGCTCGGTCGCCAGCTTCTCGAGGTTCTCCCTGATGCTCGTACACGCGCTGGCTGCCCAGTTCACGCGAGTGCGATCGTTCGCTTTCATCGACACGATCGACGAGGTCACTCGATCGTTCGAGCACGAGGACTTCGTCAGAGCCGTCGATCGCATGAACAAGGAGGCCGAGGTCGTCTGGATCGATGGCCACTCCAACTACGGGGCATCGCTCGAGAAGTTCGCCGAGACGTACGGGAAGGACCTCAACGCGAAGTCGACCCTGCTTGTGCTGGGGGACGCGCGCACGAACTTCCGGCCGCCGAAGTCTTGGGCGCTCAAGGGATTGCGGGACCGAGCTCACCGGACGTACTGGCTGAACCCGGAGGCCGAGACCTACTGGGACACGGGCGATTCGGTGGCGTCGGAGTACGCCGCGTGCGTCGACGAGATGGTCGAGGTACGGAACCTCAAGCAGCTCGAATCGTTCATCGAGACGGTCATCTAACCGGGGACGATCGTGGCCGATTACATGATGCGGCGTCGAGATCAGGGTCCTCTGTCGCCTGCTCGCGAACGGCTCCGCTTCGGCATCCTCTACGTCTCTTTCTTCACGGCCGCGATCCTCGTTCTCGTTCTCTGGAAGCACGACACGGGCGGCGCGATGGCCGTCGGCGTGGGGCTCTGGCAGTTCGACTGGGGAGTGGTCGACCTGATCTGGCTGAGAAGTGGTGACCTCGAGCGGGTATTCCTCCGGACGCGCTCGGCTTCGCTGAAGGTCGCTTCACTCAGGGCGGCCGTGGGCCTCGGGCTACTCGTGTACGGGCTCTTCCTCCTCGTCTAACGCCGGCGTTTCGTTCCGGGACCTCGGCTTGACAGCTTGACAGGCGAACGTATGTTCGTATAGGCTGAGGTCCGCGCTCCCGGGCCGTCGAGGTATGTCGATGGACGGACCGGAAACAGTTTCATACCGAGACGCTCGGCGACCCTCTTTGGTGCACGCGGTCGGCCAGCTGCACGGCGTACACAACGCGGCGTTGTGTCAGATCTTCGCCATCGTTGCCGAGTTGGACCGGCGCGAGGCGTTCTACGAGGACGGAGCCAAGGACGCCGCGTCGTGGCTCGAGATGCGCCTCGGCCTCTCCTACAGGACCGCCGCCAAGTGGGCCGAGATCGCTCTGGCGCTGGGCTCGCTCCCCCGCCTGGCCGCAGCGTTCCAGTCGGGGGCGATCTCGCTCGACAAGCTCGCCGCCTGCGTGCGCTTCGCAACGGCCGAGACCGATGCCTACCTCGCCGACGAGGCGAAGACCGCCAGCGCCGAGCAGCTGGAGCGGACGGCGCGCCGATACCGGACGATCACCACGGAAGCAGAGGCCGCCGCCCGCAAGAAGAGGACCCTAGGGTGGCGCTGGACCGACAAGGGTGCGTCGCTCACGGTGTGGGGGCAGCTCACCGCCGAGCAGGGCTCCACCTTCGCGAAGGCGGTCGAGCGGATCGCCGACTCGCTCCCGATCAAGGACGAGGACGGGATCGTGACGCGGGCGCAGCGGCGCGCCGATGCATTGGTTCAGCTCGCCGGCACGCACATCGCGAACGACCAGGATCCCGATCGGGCGACGGTGATCGTGCACGCCGACCTCGACACCTTGCGGAGCGGGATCGGTGTCGGAGAGACCGAGGACGGCGGGGTGCTCTCGTCCGACGTGTTGCGCAGGTTGGTGTGCGACTCTCGGATCCAGCTCCTCGTTGAGGACGGCGACGGCAACCCGCTCGGCTACGGGCGCACCCAGCGCACCGCCCCGCCGGCCCTCATGCGGGTGCTGAAGCGGCGGGACCGCGTGTGCTGCTTCCCCGGCTGCGGCCGGACCGACCACCTGCAGGGCCACCACCGCACCGAATGGCCCGACGGAGGAAGAACCGACGAGGACGACATGGAGCTCTACTGCCCCGTCCACCACGCCTACATCCACCGAGAGAAGATCCGGATAGTCGGCAGGCCGGGAGGTGAGCTCCGCTTCTTCCGCAACGATGGGTCCGAGATCGTCGCCGGGCCGCGAACGCTCGATCCCCAGGTGAAGGAGTGGTTCGACGCGGAGGTGTTCGGACCTCTGGTACCGCCGGCCGTGGACGGGGCCGAACGTGATCCGATGGCTTCCGTAGCCGCCCGGCCCCCGTAGGCTCCCCCGTCATGGAACCGTGGCCGGGCAGCCCCTCCCAACTGGGCGCGACGTGGGACGGTCAGGGAACGAACTTCGCGCTCTATTGCGAGAACGGGACGGGTGTGGACCTGTGCTTGTTCGACGACGACGGGAACGAGCGCACGATCGCCCTCGATCAGGTGACCCACCACGTGTGGCACGGCTACCTGCCCGGGATAGGTGCGGGGCAGAGGTACGGCTTCCGCGTGCACGGCCCCTACGAGCCGTCACAGGGACATCGCTTCAACCGCTCCAAGCTGTTGCTCGATCCCTACGCGAAGGCGATCGAGGGCCCGCTCGATTGGGGGCCGGATACGTTCGGTTACCTGTGGGGTGACGAGAACGCCGATCTCACCTACAACGAGATCGACGACGCGGGAAGCATCCCCAAATGCATAGTCGTCGACGAGTCCTTCGATTGGGAGGACGACACGCCACCTCGCACCCCGCTGCACGACACGGTCATCTACGAGACCCATACCAAGGGCTTCACCAAGCTGCATCCCGGCATTCCGGAGGAGTTCCGCGGCACATACTCGGGTCTCGCCCACCCGGCCGCGATCGAACACCTGCAGCTGATGGGGGTGACCGCGGTGGAGCTGCTGCCCGTGCACCACTTCCTCACGCAGAAGTTCCTCCTCGACAAGGGCCTCACGAATTATTGGGGGTACGACTCGATCGGATACTTCGCGCCGCACAGCGCCTACAGCGCCTCCGGCGAGCGGGGGCAGCAGGTCGCGGAATTCAAGTCGATGGTGAAGGCGTTGCATGCGGCGGGGATCGAGGTGATCCTCGATGTCGTCTACAACCACACCGGCGAGGGGAACGAACTCGGCCCGACGATCTGCTTCCGAGGGATAGACAACGCGTCCTACTACCGGCTTGTGCCGGACGACCCGCGCTTCTACTTCGATTTCACGGGCACGGGGAACTCCTTGAACGTCGGGAACCCACAGGTGATGAAGCTCATCATGGACAGCCTCCGCTACTGGGTCACGGAGATG
>JBOGXG010000357.1:0-10710 GCA_050694195.1 Actinomycetota bacterium
GTGGACTATCGGCACGTTGACGAACCCGATGATGCCGACCACGGCCGCGAGCCTGCCCGACTCCGACCGGTCCGCCGCGAGGTTTCGCAGGAACAGGTAACCGATGTAGGTGAGCCACATCACGAGGGCGGACGTGAGCCGGGCATCCCACTGCCACCAGGTCCCCCACACCGGGCGCGCCCATATCGGGCCGGTGATCAGTACGACCGACGTGAAGATCACCCCTATCTCGGCGCTGCCGTGGGCGAGCAGGTCCCAGCGCCGGGCCCCCGTACGGAGGTATGCGATCGATCCGATGAAGACGATCGCGAAAGCAAGGTAAGCGACCCAGGCCGAGGGCACATGGAAATAGAAGATGCGCTGTAGCGGGCCTCCCATGGCGTCCGTCGCCTCCCGGGCGACGAACAGCGAGAGGATGATCGCCACCGCGAGAAAGAGGATCGACGCGACGCCGAGCAACCGAAGCTTGCGGTCGCGACGAGATGCGGCGTGGCTTTCCATGGACGCTCCAGACTACTAATGTCCAGCCTCAATGAACCCCTCTCCGAACGGCGGCGGCCCCCGCCTCGGCGTGACTCTCCCGCTGTGGCCTCTCGACGTCCGGGCTTCCTGCGAGGTCGCACGCGAGGCCGAAGGGATGGGCTACACCGACGTCTGGACCGCGGAGACCGCCGGGCCGGACGGGTTGGCGATGGCCACCGCGGTCGGTGCGGTGACCGAGCGGATGCGGATCGGATGCGCCGTCGTGCCCGTCTTCACCAGGCCGCCTCCTCTGATCGCGATGGGCGCGCTCGCCGCCCATCAGGCCAGTGCCGGACGCTTCTGCCTCGGTCTGGGCGCGTCGTCGCCGACGATCGTCGATGGGTGGATGGGCATCCCCTTCGAGGCCCCCTTGGTGCGCGTCAAAGAGACCCTCGAGGTCGTGCGTTCGGCGCTGTCGGGTGAGAAGGTCGCTTACGACGGGACG
Organism: Actinomycetota bacterium; assembly: GCA_050694195.1. Classification (GTDB taxonomy): domain Bacteria; phylum Actinomycetota; class CADDZG01; order CADDZG01; family WHSQ01; genus JBOGXG01. The sequence goes on from JBOGXG010000357.1 coordinate 968, forward strand.
ACCGTGAGGGCGAAGGGGTTCAAGCTCGAGGCCGCGGCCGACGTCCCCATCTATCTCGCCGCGCTCGGGCCTCGAATGATGGAACTCGCGGCGAGCGCGGCCGACGGCATCGCACTCTTCCTCGCGAGCGAGGAAGGCGTTCGGATCGCACGGAAGGCGGCGCCGGAGCTCGACATCGTCGAGCGGATCATCTGCTGCCCGGGCGAGGACGTCGACACCGTGCGCGACGCGGCCCGCTGGCTCGTGACTCCTTACATCTCGGTTCCCGCCTACAACCGTTTCATCGCGGCGCAGGGATTCGAGGACGAGGCCACCGCCGTGGCGAGTGCCTGGGCGGCCGGCGATCGCAGCGGAGCACTCGACGCGGTATCCGATCGACTCGTCGAGGCTCTCGTTCTCATGGGTTCGGCCGAGAGTTGCAAGGAACGGCTCGACTCGTTCCGCGACGCCGGCCTTGACACGCCGGTGCTGATGTTCTTCTCGACGCAAGGCGAAGAGGGAACCCGCCGAGCCCTCCGAGCCATAGCCCCCGATTCTTAGACAGAATCGTTAGCCCCGGAGCAACCGAACTACGTCGGAAAGCTCGTGGCCGCTCCTCCGGCTTTCCGAGGTGAACGAGTTAGCCGTGGAGCAACAGATCTGTCTAAGAAAAGTGCGGGGTTAGCGGAGCTCGAAGTGCATCGGGTCGGGGCGGGCCCAGAGGCCGCCCCACTCGAAGCCCCAGGCCTCGAAGATCTCGACGACGCGCGGGTCCATCCGGCCGCGCGAGCCGAGTGGGTTGGCGCGAACGTTGAGGTCGACGGCCAGGCCGAAGGCGTGCATCGAGAGCGGCTTGTTCGGGTCGCGATCGATGAAGCGAGGTACGTAGCAACCGCCGTACTGGCGCGGGTCGATCAGGTCGTCGAGGCCCTCTTCGGCGAGGTCGCCGAGGGCTCCGCCGAGCCGCGGGAACAGGAAGCGGTGGCAGGTCACCTCGCCGAGTATCGGAACGGTGCCGCGCGCGATGTTCGCCTCCACCCACGACGGATCGGGCCGGATGAATCCGTTCTTCAGGATCTGGAACGTCATCGTTCCAACGGTTCCTCCCGACACCTGCCCCATCGGGAGGGGGGTGGCGTCGGCGGGTTCCGGGATCTCGGTCCGCGGCGTCTTCACGAGCCGGCGGGTCTCGGCTTTCGGCAGATGGCGCCGGATCGCGGCACCGATGTCGTCGACCGAGGCCCCCGTCCGCGCGCCGACGATCACCGTCCGAGGGGGCCCGAGGCCCAGTGCCTTCGCGGCCCCGTTCTGTACGAGGAGGTCGGCGATGTTCGGGAGCCCGTTGTCCGCGATCGCCCCGACCTCGAACGAGATCGCGCCGATATCGAGTTCCTCGACGCCTTCGATCCCGAGCCTGCGCGCGGCGTCGAAGCTGGGGACGGAGCGGCCCATGACGAGCGATACCCAAACGAAGTCGGCATCTCGCGTGGCCGGCGGGGCCACCGAGCGAAACACGATCGGCTCGACCGCGGCGACCTCCAAACGTCGCTTCAAGCTTGAGGTCTTCACCGGGATCGTCTTGGCACTGAGTTCGGTCACGACCTCGACGCCCTGGATCGTTTCGAGGCCGCGCCGCTGCTTTTCGGTGAGGGGCCCGTCCAGCGTGAGCTCGAAGATTGGAACGGCGGGGATCGCGTCGGGAAGGGTGATCGCGCGCTCGTCGATCGGCAGGTCGGCGATCGACGACGGGTCGCGAGCATGTGCGCCGCAGCCGGCGAGCAGAAGGGTGCAGCCGAGCGAGACGAGGATCCTGCGCATCATCCGTCCAGTGCGTACTCGAACACGAGGGCACCCACTATGCCGACTATCGCGTCGAACGCGAGGAGGATCCCGAACCATCCTTCATCGCCGATCGCTCCCGCACCGGTCGCGGAGAAGAGGTCCGACGTGAGTTCAACGCCCGCGATGAATAGAGGTACGAGAACCGGCAGGGCGAGGATCGGGAGCATCAGCTCACGACTTGTGGTCCGGGCCGCGAGCGCGGCGAACAGCGTTCCGACCGACACGAAGCCGAGATCGCCCAGAAGCAGGACGAGGACAAGCAGCCACCAGTTCCCGGCGAGGTCGATCTGGAAGAGGAGGATGAACACGGGAACGAGGATGATCTCGACCATAAGGACGAATGCAAGGTTCGCCGCCGCCTTGGCGATGAACAGCGCGGACCTATCGACGGGGACGAGGACCAAGGAGTCGATCGCTCCGTCCCGTCGCTCGACCTCGAACGTACGGGCGAAGCCGACCAGTCCGGCGAAAAGGATCGTTATCCAGAGGAAGCCGGCGAGAACGTCACTCAACGGGACCGCTCCGATCGGCAACTCGACGGGACGGCCGGGTGTCGTGGCCGTGGGCAGCGTGAAAGCGAGCAGGAGCGTGACCGCGATCGAGAACGCGAGCATCGGAGGAAGGGTGTCGCGCGCCCGCAACTCGATCTTCAGGTCCTTCGCAACCAGAGCCGTGGTCTTCGAGACGAAGCCCGGCCCCCGTGCCGCCACAGGCTGGCCCGACGAGACCTCGACCGCGGTCACTCGACCCCGCTCCTAACGGTTCCGACGTCGGTCGGCTCACCATCCGTGGTCCGTATCCGGTAGCTCATGACGCGCCCCTGTTTCAAGATCAGTCCGGCATCGGCGAAAAGCTTGACGCGCTTCGCTCCGTGCGTCGCCACAACGCAACAGCGACCGGTACCCCGCCATGCCTTGATGGCGGCGCTCACTTTCTCCGAGGCCGCGTCGTCGAGGTTCGCGTAAGGCTCGTCGAGCAGCAGCAGATCCGGCTCGTGTACGAGAGCCCGCGCCACCGCAGCGCGCCGTCTGAGACCGGTCGATAGTTCACTCACGCGCGTACGGGCGCGCTCTTCGAGACCGACCGCGGCCAACACGTCCGAGACCTTTCCAGGATGAGTGCCATAAAGGCGGGCGAAAAGATCCAGGTTCTCAACCACGGTGAGGTCGGGGTAAAGCCCACTGTCGTGTCCGACGTATCCGACCCGCTGGCGGAAGGATTCGTCCGACGCATCCACGGGGACGCCGCCCATACGCACCGTTCCGGTGGTCGGCTTGAGAAGGCCGCCGAGGACCCTCAGCAGTGTCGTCTTGCCGGAGCCGTTCTGCCCGAACAAGCCGGTCACACCCGGACCGATGACGAGGTCGAGTGTGTCGAGCGCGAGCGTCCGCCCGTAAGCGACGCGCAGGCCTTCGACCTCGATCACGATCGTCTCCCGTCTCCCTCGTCGTGGATCTCGCCCTTGAGTTCGGAGCGCCTGGCCGCCCAATCCGCCTCGGCGAGCTCCCCCCGCTGGTGGCGCAGATCGAGTTCGGCGATCTCCCTGATGACATCCTCTCGCGACCTGGGCTCTTGGGGCACAACGCCGTTCTCGTCTTCGCCGGCGCGCGATCGCCTCATCTGCCAGACCGGGAAGAGGCCGAGCGCGAGCACGAGAACCAGCGCTCCGGCCATCCCCAGGAGCAAGCCCGGCGATGCTCCCGCATCGGCCAACGCAAGCATCTGGACGGAGTCGCCGGCGTCGAGTGTCTCGTCGGTGGCGTATCGCTCGTAGGTCTTGTCGTCGATGTCGACACTCCCCTTCGACGAGAGGCGGGGGGCCGTAAGGTCGAGAGGGTCCGCGGTGTAAACGCTCAGATCCAGGATCGGATAGAGCGCGCGCCGCGAGAGGTCGTAGGAGCCCGCCGTTCCCGACACCGAGTACGAGAAAGTCATGTTCGTGGTTCCCGGAGGTATCGCGGTGGTTATCGCGAACCCGAAGCTCGTGCGCATCAGCTCCGGTACGTCGAGGTCGGAATCCACGATCGCGACACCCTCTTCTTCGGCACCGGGAGGAAGCGAGAACCCGAGACTCGGGATCGCTCGCTCATCGCCGTCTTCCGAGCCACCTCGCCCGATGTACGCGCGGTCCGACAGATTGGCGACACGCACCGATTCGACGATCCCGACGTCGCCGTCGCTCGGGACCACGAACATGTTGTCTCTCTCGATGACGATCGGATCGGGATCGGTCGTCGTCGACCAAACCCTGATCTGCGTTTCGATGATCGGGGGGCGGCTGGTGTCCGAGGGGATCGATATCGCTCCGCTCGGGAAGAGCCCCCCTTCGAACCGAACGTCTAGGGCATAGAAGCGATCGTCGCCGGTGGGGAGCCGCGCGAACTCGTAACGGCCGTCCGCATCGGTGGTATCGATCCGTTCGAAGCGCTCGCTGCCGGTATCGTTCGCGCTCGTAAGCCTCACGTCGACGTCGGCCTGTGGCAGGCCTGTCGTTTCGTTGAGAACCCGGCCCTCGATCGTCCCCGTTTCCGCCGCCCCGGCCGGCGCAGACAGCGCGCCGAGGAGCATCGCGACCCCGACGTAGAACGCTAGGCGCCACATGCAGGGCAGGCGCTACCGGGATCGCGGAGCTCCCCGCAGTTCCCACAGATGAGGCGGTCGCGCATATGCGCGATCTCCGCCTCGAGCTCGGTGTCATCCCGGTCCGTCGCGAGCGCGTCGAGGTCTCGCAGGGCGGTCAACGCCTCGATCTCGTACTGGGTCCGCAGTGAGGCGAGATCGGCATCCGTGAGTTTCCCTGCGCTGTGCTCGTTCTCCATGTCGACGATGGCAACCAGAGCGGAACGCTTGCGTGCGTCTGCCGCGTCGATGAGGAGATCGTCGTCCCGGTCCTCGCGTCGGGGGCCGGACCTCAGCGGCTGGATGACCACGACGAGAGCGGCGACGGCGAGCAGGCCCACCAGGATGCCCGCGATCATGCCTGCTCCCTGATCTCTCGCAGCTCGGCCTCGATCCGAGCCCGCTCGTCGGCGTCGACGGGGGACGCCACTCCCTGGTCCGCCGAGCGATTCCGCGTCCACCGCCGGGCGAGCAGGACGCCGAGTCCGGCCGCCCCGGCGAGGGCGACCGCCGGCAGCAGCCAGGCCACCAGTCCGGATCCTTCCGTCGGGGGGGCCGCCCGGATGCCGGGCCCGAACTCGGCCTCGAGCTCGTCGATGATCCGTTCCTCGCTCCACCCTTGCCGGGCCCATCCGGCGATCTCCTCACGCAGCTCGGCGGCGGCATCGCTGGGGCAGTCGTGAAGCGTGAGCCCGGGGCAGAAGGGAGACATCACCTTCTGGGCCACCGAGTTCGCGACATCGTCGGGGGCCGCGCTCGCCGGTCCCGGCGCAAGGAGCAACAGCCCGACGGCCGCCGCCACCGTTCCCCACCGCGAACTTTTCGCGGATAGCGCCCCGGCGGGTCGGGATACGCGAGAAGTTGGTATCGAGCGTCTCATCGGGCGGCACCTGCCACGGCCGGCTCCCGCGCCGCCGGGCGGGGACGCTCCGCCGCCGCGAGCGGCGCGTTGCCGCTGATGACGATGCTCATGCCGAGCAGCATCACCGCGGCGCCGGCCCAGATCCACCAGGTGAGGGGGTTCACGAACGCGTGGATCGCGGCCCCCCCGTCGGGGTCGAACGACTGCACAACGACATAGAGGTCCTCGATGGGGGTTGTGCGGATGGCGACCTCCGACTGCGGTTGCTGCTGCGCGATGTGGAAGTTGCGCTGAGGATGAAGCGTCGTGACGCGGTCCCCATCGCGGAAGACGCCGATCGTCGTTTCGAAGATCTCCTTCTCCGACGTCGTGGTCTGCCGCATGTCTTCGAACGTCAGCGTGTAGTCGCCGACCCGCATCGACTCGCCCTCGTTGAGGAGCCGCTGTCGTTCCGTCTTGAAGGCGCCGCCGGCGAAGCCGATCACGATGAGAACAACTCCGAGATGCACGATGTAACCGCCGTACCGCCGTCTGTTGCGGAGCAGGGTTTCGCTCAAGCCTTCCAACCAGCTCAGTCCGAGACGGGTGCGGTAGACGCGGCTCCCGCGCGCGAACTCGCTTCCGATCGCCACCGCGGTGAAGCTGCAGGCTCCGAACGCGACAAGAGCACCGATGCTGTCCACGCCGAGGAGGCCCAAGCCCACGACGACCGCGCCGGCTGCGAGGAGGGGCACCTTCACCATGCGTGCGAACGCGCCCTTGCTCATCCGGCGCCACGAGATGAGGGGGCCGATACCGGTCAGGACGATCAAGGCGAGCCCGATCGGGATGAAGACGGAGTTGAAGAACGGCGGACCTACGGACAATCGGACGCCGGTGACCACTTCGGCGATGACCGGATAGATCGTGCCCCAGAGAACCGCGAACGCGGCGGCCAGGAACAGCACGTTGTTGGCGAGGAACGCGGATTCCCTCGACATTAGGGAGTCGAAGCGGTTCTCGCTGCGCAGCGAGTCGTACCTCAACGCGATCACGGCGAGCCCCCCTATCAACATGACCGCCAGGAAGGGGAGGAACCATTTGCCGATCGGACCCTCGGTGAAGGTGTGGATGCTCGACAGGATCCCCGAGCGCGTGAGGAACGTCCCGAACACTGCGAGGGCGTAGGTCATCAGAATCAGCGAGACGTTCCATACCTTGAACATCCGGCGTTTCTCCTGGATCACCACCGAATGCAGGTACGCCGTCGCAGTCAACCACGGCATGAACGACGCGTTCTCGACAGGGTCCCAGGCCCAATAACCGCCCCATCCGAGTTCGGTGTATGCCCACGCTCCGCCGAGAACTATGCCGATCGAGAGCGCGCTCCAGGCGAAGAGCGTCCATCTCCGGGTCGATGTGAACCACGTTTCGCCGAGGTTCCCCGACAGCAGTGCCGCCATCGCGAAGGCGAATGGGATCGAGAAGCCGACGAATCCCGTGTAGAGGAGCGGCGGGTGGATGAGCATCGCCGGCGACTGCAGCAGGGGGTTGAGCCCGCGACCGTCATCCGGGATCTCGGCGAGGCGGGTGAACGGGTCCGCCGGCATCACGAGAAGGACCAGGAAGAAGGCGGCGATGCCTGCCAGCACCGCGGTCGTCCACCCGACGAGACGTGAGTTCTTGGCTCTCGCCCGACGCAGCGCGATCGTCGAGAACGTCGTGAGGAGCAGGGTCCAGAAGAGGAGCGATCCCTCCATCCCGCCCCAGAACGCACCGAATGTGTAGATGCTCGAGAGAGACCGCGAGGTGTAGTTCGCGACGTACTCGACGGAGAAGTCGTGCGCGAACAGAGCCTGCACCAGGGCCACCGATGCGAGCGCGGTGAAGCCCCAGACCGCCACCATCGCGCGCGCGGCGACGTCGGTGAGATCGCGCCGGGAACGCCGCGCGCCGAGAGCCGCGGAACCTGCCGCGAGCAGCGCGAACAACAGCGCCGCGATCAGCGAGGGACGGCCGAGGCCGGCCAAGGACGTCATCGAGTGGGGCTCAGGCTTTGGCTTCGAACTTCGAAGGGCACTTCGCAAGCACCTCCGAGGCGACGAACCTGTCGCCTTCTAAGCGTCCCAACGCCACCACGTCGGCCTCGTCCACGAGCGTGTCGGGGAGAGGGCGATCGGTCGTTATCAACAGCGGCGTCGCTCCATCCGAGATCGTGAAGGCGGTTGTCAGCCCCTCTTTCTCTATGGTGCCGGGGACTACCTTGCCGTTGACCCGATAGGAGTCGGCGGCCGCCTCGCCCGGACCCAGCGCCAGCAACTCGCTCGTACTCATATAGAAGGACGTGGACCCGGGGCGACTCATCGCCCAGAAGACCAGACCCACGAGGACGAGGGCGATGGCGCTGCCTCCCATCATGAATTTCGCGCGCCTCTTGGGTGACGCCGGGGGCCTTTCCGGAGCTGTTTCCATCGAACGGCAAGAGTAAAGGACTTCGCGCCCTCGGCGTCTCGGCCCGTCCCTCTACTGGATCAGGTAGATCGACGTGAAAACGATGATCCAGACGGCGTCCACGAAATGCCAGTAGTAGGCGGCGGCCTCGACCCGACCGAGTTGTCTCGAGTCCGGGCCCCGGCGCCCGAGCTCGAAGCGTGCCAGGGCGAGGATGATCACCCCGATCAGGACGTGGAGCCCATGGAATCCGGTCGTCGCGTAGAAGGTGGAGGCGAAAGCGCCGTCGCCGGCCACGAAGTCGAGCCGGGAGTATTCGAACGCCTGGCCGGCCAGGAAGAGGAGTCCCAGAGCGATGGTGGCCCCGAGCGTGCGGCGAAGGGTACGGCCATCGTTCCTCCGAGCTGCTGCCGTCGCGTTGTGGACGGTTGCCGACGACGCCAAGAGGACCACGGTGAGCAGGGAGGGGATCAGACGCTCGACCTCGATGCCGTCCGGCGGCCAGACATCGGCGCCGGCCCGAAGAGAGAAGTAAGCCCCGAAGAGCCCGCCGAAGAACATGATCTCCGACGTGATGAAGATGATCATGCCGAGGAGGAGTCCCGGCATCCCTTGACGAACGGTGGCCTCTGAACCCGTGCTCACGTTTCTCCCAGGAGTTGCCGGATCTTCGCCTCCAACTCGTCTTCATCGATCGCCCCCAAGACGAGTGCGCCCTCCTCGGCCCCCTCGGCGGGCGCAAGGAAGTTGCCCTCGGCGTCGACGAAGAAGGTCTGGGGAAGGCCGTCGACGGGGGCGATCGCCTTGAAGAGACGTTGATCCTCGTCGACCACGACCGGATAGGTCACCCCGAACTCCTCCACGAAGTCCTCGGCGCTGGCAGGGGCGTCCTTCACGTCGACGCCGAGGATCACTATGCCCTCACTCTCGTACCTCTCCCACATGTCCTGGAGAAGCGGCGTCTCCTCCCGGCACGGCCCGCACCACGAGGCCCAGAAATTGATGACGATGGGTTCACCCGAAAGGTCGGCGCTCGACAGCGTGCCCGACCCACCAAGCAGAGGAAGCTCGAAGTCCGGTAACGAGCGCGGGCGGTCGCCTTCCTCATCGGCCGCGGGTTGCAGCAGCAGGAACGCCCCCACCGCGACGGCGACGAGTCCGATGGCGGCACGGAGGATCCAAGGTCCTCTGTCGCGGAAGGTTCCACCGGCGGGCGGTGGGTCATCGGCGGTGGCGAGATCCTCGGGCGGTTCCGAAGCCATAACGCGAACCTAATCGAGCCCGGCTCGTAGGCCGTGTCACAAGGGCGCATTCAATCAGGGGTCCTGGTGGCGTCATATATATTTCCGCGTATTCCATGAACGCTCCCAAAGCCAGGAAGACACGACTGTTCGCGACCTTGGCCCTGCTGGCGGTCGTCGCCGTCGCCTGCGAATCGAATGCGCCGCAGGATTTCCTCAACGAACAGGGCGGTAACGCCGCCAGGGAGGCGGACAGGCTCTGGGACATAACCTTCTGGATCGCCGTCGCCGTGTTCGTTCTGGTGGAGGGCGCGCTCGTCTTCACGCTCTTGAAGTTCCGCCAGCGACCGGGCCGAGAGGCGGCGCAGTTCCACGGCAACACGAAGCTCGAGGTGGCGCTCACGATCATCCCGTCGCTGATCCTTGCGGGGATCGCGGTGCCGACGATCAAGACGATCTTCGAGGCCGCCGAGGAGCCGGACGGCGGGATGAACATCACCGTCGTAGCTCGTCAGTTCTGGTGGGAGTACCAGTACGAGGATCTGGAACTAACGACTGCGAACGAGTTGCACATCCCCGTCGATCAACCGGTGAAGTTGACGCTTCGAGGCGTCGAGGGCGACGTCATCCACTCCTTCTGGATCCCCCGACTGACCGGGGCTCAGGACGTGGTGCCCACCCACGACAACACGCTGATCTTCACCGCGGAGGAGACCGGCGAGTATTGGGGCCAGTGCAAAGAGTTCTGCGGGCTGTCGCACGCCAACATG
>JBOGXG010000358.1:0-4027 GCA_050694195.1 Actinomycetota bacterium
AGAAGAAGGTCTTCCCCGGCTACCTCTTGGTGCGGATGTATCTCGAGGACGACTCGTGGCGCGCCGTCCGCGAGACGCCGGGTGTCACCGGGTTCGTCGGGTCGGGAGCAAAGCCGACGCCGCTGTCCGATAAAGAGGTGGACAGGATCCTCCAGGTGAAGCCGGAGGACAAGAAGAAGCTGAAGCCACGGCTGGAGTTCGAGGAGAGCGAGAGCGTGCGAGTCACCTCGGGGCCGTTCGCGAACTTCACGGGCTCGATCTCGGAGATCAATGTCGATCAATCGAAGCTGAAGGTTCTCGTTAACATCTTCGGTCGGGAGACGCCGGTCGAGTTGGGCTTCGATCAGGTAGCGAAGCTCTAGAGGGAGAGATGATGGGAGATGCAGGCGGCGGCCGCCGCAAGAAGGTCGCTCAGGTGCTGAAGCTGCAGATCGTCGCCGGTCAGGCAACGCCGGCGCCCCCCGTCGGGCCGGCTCTCGGTCAGGCCGGGATCAACATCATGGAGTTCTGCAAGCAGTACAACGCGGCCACGCAACAGAACACCGGAACGGTCGTGCCCGTCGAGATCACGGTGTACGAGGATCGTTCGTTCACGTTCATCACCAAGACGCCGCCGGCCGCGGTTCTGCTCCGCCAGAAGGCAGGGGTCGCCAAGGGCTCCAGCGAGCCGAACCGCAACAAGGTCGCCAGCGTGACGCGCGATCAGGTGCGCGAGATCGCGGAGATCAAGATGCCCGACCTCAACGCCAACGACATCGAGGCGGCGATGAAGATCGTGGAGGGCACCGCCCGCTCGATGGGCATCACCGTTTCTTAGACAGAGACCGGCGCGCCCGTCGACGGTTTTGGGCGGGCGGGTGGTTTTCCCAGCAACGCTGCTCCATGGATCTTGCAACCGGATCAACGAAGAAACCTAGTTAGTGGGAGACGGGACATCAGGGCCCGTCGTCGACCACGAGGAGGAGATGAAAGATGCCGAAGCACGGCAAGCGTTTCGCAGAGGCGCTCGAGAAGGTCGATCGCGACAAGCTCTATTCCCCCCGCGAGGCCATCGGCGTTCTCAAGGAGTTTCCCGGAGCCAAGTTCGACGAGAGTGTCGAGCTGTCGATCCGGCTCGGTGTCGATCCCCGAAAGCCCGATCAGATGGTGCGGGGCGCCCTCTCGCTCCCTAAGGGCACCGGCAAGACGATGCGGGTCGCGGTGTTCGCGAAGGGGGAGAAAGCCAAGGACGCCGAGGCCGCCGGCGCGGACGTCGTCGGTGACGACGATCTCGCCGAACGCGTTCAAGGCGGCTGGCTCGAGTTCGACGCCGTTGTAGCGGCCCCCGACATGATGCCGACGGTAGGAAAACTCGGTCGAGTCCTCGGCCCGCGCGGGTTGATGCCCAACCCGAAATCGGGAACGGTCACCGACGATGTCGCCAAGGTCGTCCGCGACATCAAGGGCGGGATGGTGGAGTACCGCACCGACAAACACGGGAACCTCCACATGATCATCGGGAAGAAGTCGTTCCCGCCGGAGGATCTCTCCGAGAACTACGTCGCCGTGCTCGATGAGGTGCAGCGCGCGAAGCCGGCCTCATCCAAGGGCCGGTACCTCAGAGCGATAGCCATCTCGACGACGATGGGACCCGGCATCCGTATCGACCCGTCGAAATCCAGGGACCTCGTCGAGGAGGAGACCGAGTCGGCGCCGGCATAAGTCAAGCCGCGCGGTTTCTGGTGCAGTAAGTGTGCGCATAGCGCAGTGATTCTGCGGAAGAAAGTCAGGGCTGGATGCGCACCGACGTCGAGACGTTGACGTCGTCACCCGGGCCGTCGATGTAACAACCCGCGCTGGCTTCGCCGTGCTCCGGATCGGCGTCGTGGTGACATTCGGGTGCGCTGGGGGTCCAGTTCTCGTCCTCGTCGGGAACGATGCCCACCGATGCGTCCCCCTCGGCCGGTCCGCCTCCGCCGACGGTGACGTCGTACGGCGCTTCTCCCTGCGTGCCATCTCCGGCGACCCTGGAGCCGGATGGGTCTTTCTTGCCCGACGCGCGTTCCGCGGCGATCGCGATCGCCGCCCGACTCGCGCGGCGGGCGCTGACGAGGTCCATCTCTCCGATCGTCTTCTGACCGCGTCCGGGGCCTACTGCCTCGTCGGCGTGTGCGGACTTTTGCGCCGGGCCCCCGAGGATCGCAACCGCGGTGATCAGACTCGCGGCGGCCATGGCCGTTGCACCGGCCTGCTCGGTGAAGGTCATGTGCCGTCGGGAGAAGTCGCTCGTCCGGCGCGCCATGTCTTTCAGCCAGAAGCCGACGAACCCGAAGTTGGACGCGTTCATCAGCGCGGTCAACCGCTTACGGGCGCGCATCCGCACCATCTTGATCGCCGCCGAGTTCCTCTCCTCGAGCTTCTCCGCGCCGACCTCCGCGAGCAGCACGGAGCGGTGGCTCGGACTTAATCGATCGAGCAGACGCCGCGCCCGGTGCAGTTCGATCCGAGCGAGGCCGAGTTCTTCGACGTCATGTTCGGATGGAGTATCGGGAACGTCGCCCAGCACCTCACGCCCTTTGTTCTTCCGGGCTTCATCCCACAAGAGGTTGTTGGCGATACGTAGCGCGAGTCCGAACGGGGAGCGCTCCGGATCGACGTTGGCCCAGCACCTGAAGAGACGTAGTCCCGTCTCTTGGATGACGTCTTCCGCACGCCACCGCGGTACGCCACGGCGCGCGAGGTTGCGCTGGAGTCCTTTTTCGAGTTCCGGCCAGCTGTCCTCGAAAGAACCGTTGGTGACCAGTGTCCTGCCCTTCCGCCGCTTGCTCTTCTTTACATTAATACCTCCTTCGCAGCCATGAGGTAACGGCGTTACCGAGTTCCTCCCACCCAGGTATCTGAGGGTGTGAATAACGACGCGGAACGTGAGTTCTCAACCTCGGAAGATCGAGGCGCCGCCCTGGGTGGGTGGCTCTTCATCGAGCCATCTCTACTGCCAGATGAATGGCAGGAGCGTGCCACCTTGACAGCGTGCGTGCGGCTCTTTCCCGACGAGGCGGCCGCGATCTCAGGGCGGGCGAACGGCGTGAAGACACCGGACGATCCGGAGTTCCTCGCGCTCGTCGCCGACGGCCTGTCGGCGGACGCGATAGCGAGGCGCGTGCATGCCGCCCCTCGCAGCGTTTACCGGCGACTGGCGCGTCTTCGGACTCATTTCGGCGTGACGACGACGGCGGAACTCGTCGCGGAGTTGTCGCGCCGGGGCTACTGACGGCAGAAGGCCGCCACGAAAGGCAGAGGGAGACAAGGTCGATGGGCGAACTGTTCAAGAGAAGGTGGGGAAGGAGAAGTCAGATGAACGCAACCGAAAACAGGAAAGTGCGCTGGTTCGTAACGATCGCAGCCGCGATGGCTCTCTGGGCCCCCGTAGGCACCGCGACCGCTGCGGTGGGCTGTGCCGGTGCCGCGCCCACCATCGAAGGCACCGACGAGGCCGACACCATCGAAGGCACGGCCGGTGCCGATGTGATCGTGGGCATGGGCGGTGACGACAGCATCGACGGGCTCGGCGGCAACGACATCATCTGCGGTGGCGACGGACGCGACCAGATACTCGGGGGCGACGGTGACGACGCGATCATGGGGGAAGCCGGGAGCGACAGCAAGCTGGTCGCGTTCACCGTCGTGATCAACGACGAGGAGTACGGAACCACCCTCCAGGAGGGCGGTCTGTACGGCGGACCGGGTGATGACCACATCTCGGGCGGCCCGGGGAACAACGATCTCTACGGCGACGAGGGCGATGATGTACTCGTCAACGGCGACGGCGAGGAGGAGGAACCGCTCCCGGTGGGTGTGAACACACGGAACGCCGCGACCGGAGGAGAGGGTGACGATCGTCTGATCGGCGGGACCGGAAGCGACAGCCTTTACGGCAATGCGGGAGACGACACTCTAGCCGGAGGCGACGGCGGGGACGAGATCGACGGCGATGCAGGGAACGATGTTATCGACGCCGGCTCGGGCACCAACGTCATCGACGCCGGCC
>JBOGXG010000359.1:0-10621 GCA_050694195.1 Actinomycetota bacterium
CGTCACCGTCGAAGGATTCCAGTGGGGTTGGCGCTTCGCCTACGATTCCGGTGTCACGCTGGAGAGCCTCCCCGATTCTCCCGCCGACGTCGTCCTCCCCCTCGGAGAGCCGATCGCCTTCCGACTCGAGTCTCCCGACGTCATCCACTCCTTCTACATCCCGCGCCTATTGATGAAGCGGGACGTCGTTCCCGGCCGGACGAACCGGATCGATGTGGTCCTCGACGAAGCCGGAACGTACGGCGGGAAGTGCGCCGAGTTCTGTGGGCTGCTGCACCATCAGATGGAGTTCACGATCTCGGCGGTACCGGCCGCCGAGTTCGAGGAGTGGCTTAACGATCAGATGGCAGAAGTGGAGGACACCGATGGCGACGGTTGAGCACGGAGAGCGCGCCCCAACCCGCGGCGTCGGACCGGTGGCATGGTTCACCACCACCGACCATAAGAAGATAGGGATCCTTTACATCGTCACGGCGATCGTCTTCTTCCTGCTCTCCGGGGTCCTCGCCTTGATCATCCGCGCGGAACTGGCCGAGCCGGGTCTTCAGTTGGTGAGCAGACAAGCGTTCAACGAGCTGTTCACGATGCACGGAACGGGGATGATGTTCTTCTTCGGAACGCCGGTCGTGATCGGACTGGCGAACTACTTCATCCCTCTCCACATCGGCGCGCCGGAGGTGGCTTATCCGCGGATGAACGCGATGACGTACTGGTTGTTCGCACTGGGCGCGGTCACGGGGTTCTCCGGATTCCTCACCGCGACGGGGGCCGCGGCGTTCGGTTGGACCGCGTACCCACCGTTGTCCGACGCGACGTTCTCCCCGGGGACCGGCGGGGATCTCTGGATAATCGGGGTCGCGCTCACCGGGCTCTCCACCACCCTGGGCGCGGTGAACCTCGTCGCCACCATCTTCGGGATGAGGGCCCCCGGGATGTCGATGTTCCGAACCCCCATCTTCGTTTGGAACATCCTCGTCACATGTGCGCTGATCCTGTTCACGTTCCCCGTGCTGACGGCTGCGCTTGCAGCGTTGTTCATCGACCGGAACTTCGGCGGGAGCTTCTTCGACGCATCGCAAGGCGGCGACCCGATCCTCTTCCAGCACCTGTTCTGGTTCTTCGGCCATCCGGAGGTCTACATCCTGATCCTGCCCTTCTTCGGCATCGTCACCGAGATCATCCCGGTCTTCAGTCGGAAGCCACTGTTCGGCTATCGCGGCTTCGTCTTCGCGACGTTGCTCATCGGCGCCTACAGCTTCTCGGTATGGGCGCACCACATGTTCACCACGGGGGCTGTGGACAACCCGTTCTTCAGTGCCACGTCGATGCTCATAGCGGTGCCGACGGGCGTGAAATTCTTCAACTGGATCGCGACGATGTGGCGCGGGCGATTGCGCTTCCCGACTCCGATGCTGTTCTGCATCGGTTTCCTGTTCATGTTCCTCATGGGGGGCGTGACCGGTGTCTTCCTCGCGTCGCCTCCGATCGACTACGCTGTGCACGACACCTATTACGTCGTCGCGCACCTTCACTACGTCCTATTCGGAGGAAGCGTGTTCGCGATGTTCGCCGGGCTCTATTACTGGATCCCGAAGATCAGCGGCCGGATGATGGGCGAGGGACTCGGCAAGCTTCACTTCTGGTTGATGCTTATCGGCTTCAATCTGACCTTCTTCCCGATGCATCAGCTGGGCCTCGATGGGATGCAGCGGCGCGTCCCCGACTACAGTTCCGCGAGCGGCTACCAGGACCTGAACGTGGTCGCGACCATCGGATCCGGCTTCATCGCGGTCGCGATGATCGTCTTCCTGGTCAACTTCATCCGGTCGATGCGCAAGGGGAAACCCGCCGGCGACGATCCGTGGGACGCGAACACGCTCGAGTGGGCAACCTCGTCTCCCCCGCCGGCGCACAACTTCCATCGCCTGCCGCCGATCCGCTCCGAGCGACCGGTGTACGACGAGAAACACGGAGGTGCGACGTGAGCGAGGAGGCGAGGTTCTTCCTCCGGATCTCGCTCTACACGGGGCTGATCACGGCCGTGTATTGGTTCGTGAGCTACGAATGGTCGGGAACCGTGATGCTGGCGTTCCTCTTCGGGAGCGCCGTTTTCTTCGTCTCGATCGTCTCGCTACTGGTGAGGACGGCGAACGCTCCCGTCGAAAGGAACGCCCCGGCGCCGCGGAGGCTGGCCGGAGCCCTCAAGGCGGTGGTCGGATTCGAGGACGACCCCGCGGTGGAGCCCCAGGCGCCCCTCGAGATCGAGGAGGACCGCTTCCCCACCGCCAGCATCTGGCCGCTCGTCTTATCCGTCGGCGTGCTCCTCGTTGGACTGGGGCTCGTCTACGGAGCCTGGTTGTGGATACCGGGGGCCGGGCTGCTCGTCGCGAGCGGCCTCGGATGGGCCACCCAACTTTCTGCGTAAGAACAACTGCGCCATGCGCACATCTGCTGCATCAGAAACGGATCGACGACTAGCGCCGGGCCGTTCTGCGGGCCTGACGTTCGAGTTCCGAGTTCAGCTCTCCCCCGATCAGGATCACGAGTGAGCTCACGTAGAGCCACAGGATCAGAACGATCACTCCGGCGAACGGTCCGTAGGTCTTCGAGTAGTCGCCGAAGCCCGAGACGTACCAGCCGAGCCCGAGCGAGACCAGGATCCACAGCACGGCCCCGAACACTCCTCCCGCAGAGACCCATTGCCACTGCTGCCTAGTCCGGTTCGGTCCGAGGTAGTAGTAAATCGAGAAGAGGAGCGAGACCGCCGCGACGGTGAGGATCCAGCCGAGAACGTCGAAGAGCAGGCCGTCCCCGAAGCCGAAGAACGGGGACGGAACCCCTCCGAGGAGGAGAGTGGCGACGAGTAGCACGATCCCCATGGCGCGCTTACCAACGAACTTCCGGTCATCGTCCACGTCGTAGGCGACGTTGAGTCCGATCTGCAAGGCTGCGAAACCAGAGGAGGCGCTCCACAGGGCCGCGGCGATACCCACGAGGGTCGCGATCAGAGATGCCTCCTCGGAGGCGCGGTTGGCTCCCGAGATCGCATCCACGAGGACGCCACCCGAATTGCCGGGGAGGGTCTCGCGGACCGAGTCGATGATGGGCTGCGTATCGATCTCCGCCAGGCCCAGGATCCCGACGAATGCGATCAACGCGGGGAAGATCGCGAGGAACAGGTAGTAAGCCATCCCGGCGGCGGCCAGAGCGATCCGGTCCTCTTTGATCTCCCGAACGGCTCGCTTCGCCGTGGCCTTCCAGTCCCCGCGCTCGAGGTCCAGCGGCGAATCCGGGGTGCCCCGATCGGAGGTCTCGGGTGCGCGGGAGATAGCATGCCCGCCCTCCCGGTCCAACAGACGACCTTTGACCACGGAGCGAAGCACCAACAACCAGACGAAAGGCTTGATGAGACGAGACACCGTGATGTTCTTCCCCATCCCGCCGAGCGAAACCTCCAAGGAACGACGGGGAGGTCATTTTCTAGTGCACGAAATGTGCACATGGCGCAATGATCCTTACGCAGAAAATCCTCCGTCGCGGTTGCGTCGCAGGGTGACGCCCTCGTCCGGGCCCAGGATGCGCGCTCGCGAGCCCCGCAGGTCGCGCGCGATCTGGTAGGCGATCAATCCGCCGAGGGCAGGCACGAGGAACACCGCGATTCGAAGGAAGTTCGTGATCTGGTTGACGGACAGGTTGAACATGATGGCGAGGACGTCGTTGCCGCCGGCCAGCGTGAGCAGGAGGACGAACAGGGTCCCCGCTACCCCTACCGCGAGCCGGCCGGGGGCGTCCGTCGGGTCGTCGAGGAGATGGTGCTCGTCGAGGTCACCGGTGAGGCGCGCCTCGAGGAACGGCCACAGCGCCATGACCCCGAACGCCAAACCGGGGAGCACGACTCCTGGGAGGAACGGCGACGGGATCGTCACGCCCAAGATCGTGATGTCGAAGGGCGGGAACAACCGCAGGGCTCCCTCGAGCCACCCGATGTACCAGTCGGGTTGACTCGGCGCGCTCACGGTCGTGGGGTCGAACGGTCCGTACGCCCAGACGGGATTGATCTGGATCAATCCCCCCATGAACGCGAGTACGGAGCCCGTCAACAGCAGTAACCCGACCGACTTGAAGAGTTGCTGAGGCCAGAACGGTTTCCCAACGACGTTCCGTTCCGTGCGTTTCGGTCCCTTGAACTGGGTGTGCTTCTGCCGCCACAGGATCAGGAGATGTGCGGTGATCAGCCCAATGATCAGGGCGGGCAACAGCATGACGTGCATCACGAAGAGACGCGAGATGATGCCCTCCGTCGGAAACTCGCCACCGAAGATGAGGAACGCCAGATGAGGTCCGATGAACGGTACCGAGATCAGGACGGAGTACGCGATCCGGAGACCGGTCCCCGACAGGAGGTCGTCGGGCAGCGAGTAGCCGGTAAACCCCATCCCCATCGCCAGGAGAAGGAGGCCGATACCGACGAGCCAATTGATCTCCCGCGGCTTTCGGAAAGCACCCGTGAAGAAGACGCGCAACATGTGAACGACTATCGATCCCACGAATACCAGAGCGGCCCAGTGATGGATCTGGCGCATCACGAGCCCGGCCCGCACCTCGAACGAGAGCCGCATCACCGATTCGTAAGCCGCCGACACCTCGCGGCCTCGTAGGGGTTCGTACGGCCCTTCGTATATCACCGGCTGTGCATCCGGACGATAGAAGAGAGTTAGGAAGATGCCGGTGAAAAGGAGGATCACGAAGCAGAACAGCGCGATCTCCCCAAGTAGGAACGACCAGTGGTCGGGGAAGATCTTTCGCAGCCCCTTACGCGCCCAGTGCGCAACGCCGAGACGTTTATCGAGCCACCCGAGCACTACGAGTCACCCTCGCTGAACACGTTCCAGAAGCCCGGTCCAACCGGTTCGGGGAAATCGCCTTGCGCGATGAGGAACCCCTCATCGTCAACGGCGAGTGGAAGCTGCGGGAGCGGGCGGTCGGCCGGCCCGAACGTCGGAACTGCCCCCTCGAGCACATCGAAGGTGGATTGATGACAGGGGCACAGCAACTCATGCGACTGCGCCCGGTAGAGCCCGACGGGGCATCCCGCGTGAGTGCAGATCTTCGAGTACCCGATGCATCCCTCGGGCGCCCACCCCTCGCGACCCTCCGGCAGGGTCAAAAGGTCGGGCGTGACCTTGACGATGAGTGTCTGAGAATCGGGATCGCCCACGGCGTCCTGCGGGAAGACGGTGACGACGCTCTCGAGGACCAGGTCCGTGGGGCGCACGGGATCGCCGTTCCGATCCACGACGCGCGCGCCCGACCTCCACGCGGTTCGGAAGAGGCTGTCGCCCGGACGGGGCCCCAAAGAGAGCGCCGGGATCGCGAGCGCGCCCAGCAACGTTCCGCCGGCGCCGATCAACAGCCGCGTGATCGCCTTACGCCTGCCGATCTCTTCGACCGGCGCCTCGATCACCTCCTCCGCGCGTTGCTCTTCGCGATCACTGGACGCGATCTCCTCGCGTTCTTCGATCTCGGTGCGCGACGGAAGGAGCTTCACCGTTCCGAGCGTGACGCCCACTCCCAGACCGCCGAGTGAGAGCCCCAGGAGTATGCCCTCTGCCTGGGCCTGACCGCCGAGCACGTACACGACGACGAGCGCGATCGAGGCCCCCGTCGATACGAGTAGGGACACCTCCACCGCGCGCTCAGTCCGCACGATGGTTCCCTCGGCGCATACGCCGCCGGCTCCCGATCAGGATGCATATCCCCACGAGGGCGACGACTCCGATGCCCCATGCAACGAAGCCCTCGGGCACGGGACCGATGCCCCCGATGTCGGCCCCCCCGGGAGGATCCTCGGCCCTCAGTTGCTCGAGGAAAGCGAGGATGTCGTTGACCTCGTCGTCGTCGAAAGTGAATACCGGCATCTCCCCCGGCCCGGTGATCATCGCCTCGGCGATCTCGACGGGCGTGGCGACGTTCAAGCTCGGCGCAAGCGCGTTCGGACCCACCGCTCCGCCGTTGCCGGTCGCGCCGTGACAGGGAGCGCAGTTATCGATGAAGAGGAGTTGTCCCTCGGACGCATCCCCCTGATCGGGAGCGACGACGGGGATCTCAGGCCCCTCCCCGAGCGATGTGACGTAGGCGACAAGCGCGTCGATCTCGGCGTCATCGAAGGCCGGCGGCTTGCGTACCGTCGACTCGTCCACGTCCGCCAGAGGCATACGGCCCGTCCGGAGTTGGAAGTCTGCCGCCGCGGCGCCTGCCTCCTCCAGAGAAGGACCGAACTCGGTCCCGCGGCCGTCGGCACCGTGACAGGAGGCGCAGGAGGAGAAGAACAACTCGCGTCCGTCGGGGGTCGAGTCGGGAGAGGCGTCTTGGGCCCGCACCCCTCGAGGGAGAAAGAGGAGGACGAGGGCCACGCAAACCATGAGCGCCGAGGTGAGCAGCAAGTGTCTGGGCGGCGCAACCACCCGGCCACCCTATCGCCTCGACAAAAGCACCCCTCGCCCGGCCGCGTACCTCGTGCTACTACAATCCGGCGCACGAGAACCGAAAAGGAGGGGCTTGGATGGCCGGCACGATAAGGGCTTACATCCTGATCCAGACCGCCGTGAACGCGGGGCACGTCGCTCGCGAGATACGCGACATCGAGGGCGTTGAGACGGCCGAGGATGTTTCCGGGCCTTACGACGTGATCGTGCAAACGACGGCGCCCGACATGGACAGCCTGGGGAAGATGGTCGTGGCTAAGATCCAGGGGGTCGAGGGGATCACCCGCACGCTGACCTGCCCGATAGTGCAGTTGTAGCGGCCTACTACCCCGACTCGCCGTATGCGAAACGTAGTTATCCGACTACTTAAGGTGTTTGCCCGGCCAAACGCCGGGGAAACCATAGGAACAAGGTCGGACACGTAACGGTGAGGAGGTCGAGATGGGCATCGTCTGGACCGTGCTGGCGATCATCGGTTTGATCGTCGTGCTGCAGTACGTCTTCTAGACCAACGAGGATCGCAACTTCTCCTGCATATCTTGAGCACGTCGAAGCATGCAGGAGAAGTTCCGCGTCAGGGGTTCGCGGAGACCACGGCGACGTTACGCTCGGCGTCGTTGTTGGGGAACGCGAGCAACAGGCGGTCCCGCCCGAACTTGCTACCGGGTTTGGCTTCGAATCCCATCGCACAACCCACGTCGCTCCAGAACCCGCCGCAGAACCAGCGGTTCAGCTTCACCGGTGGAGCCGTGACGTCTACCTTCGCCCTGTGCGTCCCACCTCTCATCGCGCCGGCGTCGTCGCATACGGGCAGCGGAACGTCACCCGAGAACAGGTCGCTACAGGCCACGACCGAGTAGGACAATCGCGACCTCTTCTTCCTGATGCCGATGGCGCGTGCGTCCACGACGATCCCCGTGAGGCTCGAGTTGTAGCGGCTGTAATCGGACAGATACGTCTCCTTGCAGGTCCTGAACGGCCTGTCGAGTGACATGTCGTAGACGCAGGTTCCCTCTGTGAAAGGCAGCTTCGTTGCTACGTAGTCGGCCTTGTACCGATCGCTGGCGAAAACGCCGTCCGCGCCGGTGTCGATCGCGACGGAAACCTCCATGGTGTCTGTCGTTGCGTGCGTCCGCTCCGTTCGGATCAAGAACTCGACGGGCTCCGAGATCTTGTCGTGGGCGGTTACGAACTGCTTCCATCGAAGACCGCTGTGAACGTCCTCCTTGTCGGGGAGCCCTCGGGGACCATCACCGATGCTTCTGCCTGCGAAGGAGCGCACGCCGAAATGAGTGATGTCGGCCTCACCGACGATGGTGTCGCCGGTCTCGTCTTTGCCTCCCAAGATGTATGCATCCACCGATGCCCGGCCCGCAGACGCTCCCCCCTCGAGCGCGACGGAGCCTCGTCCTCTGTTGAAGTCGACACTCGACCGAGCGCCATCCATGTCGGACGCGGCGATCGGAACGACGTGCCACGGGACCCTGAGCTTGTCCCTCCCGCGCCGTGACTGCCGCACGACCACCGCACCGTCGATGTTTCGATGCGTCGCGTACCAGCCGTCGAGCTGGCGTTCCTGCGAGATCGAGTTGCCGTCGAGCCGGATCCTCAGATGAACCACCTGCTTCTTATGACGACCCAGACTGAACGCGATCCCACGGCGCCATGTCTCCCCGTCCCTCGAGACGCGAGGACGCGCAACCTCATCGCCCACTCCCGAATGGGCGACTCCAGCGCGCACCGCATAGCGATGACGAACCTTGTCGTTGTTCATGACCCGGAGCCGGGCGGTGACGGTCTCCTTGCCTTCGAGATAACGCAGCCCGAAGGAGACGCTCCCGGGAAGCGCGAGAGACCCGGCCCCCGCGGACCTGTCGATCCTTATCCGGCCGGCCCCCATCACCGTTGCCTGCACGACCTTCCCGCCATCTTTGACGCGGGCGCGCGCGTGATTGAGCAGACCCGCCTTCACCTTCGCGGGAGACCACCGCGGGTGCGCCTGGAGAAGCAGGGCCGCGGCCCCGGATACGTGCGGAGCAGCCATGGAGGTGCCCGACATCCGCGTCGTACCGTGGCCGGTTCCAACGTCCACCGATGTGATCCCCTCGCCCGGCGCGGTGATATCGGGCTTCAGCGCGTCGGAGCCGCGGGCCGGCCCCTCCGACGAGAACAGCGCCACTCCGTCGGAGTGGTCCTGCGAGGCCGCCACCCCAATGACACCGGGGGCTACGGCCGGTGCTCCCACGCGGTAGGCACCGCCCGAACTGAACTGACCTCCGGCGTTCCCGGCTGCTGCAACCACTACCACGCCGGCCTCCACCGCGCTCTGTGCGGCCACCGACTCGACGGAATCCGGAGACCCATAGGTAACGGATCCTGAGAACGAGATGACGTCGGCGGCATCGGAAAGATCGCCATCGCGATCGGGATCAACGGCACGTTCGAACGCGGCGACGAGCACGTCGGAGGTGGACGTGTTCTCGGCCCACACCTTGTAGGCGATGATCTTCGCCTTGAACGCGACACCCTTCCCAAGTTCACCTCGTACGCCTTTGCCGCAACAGATCCCGGCAACGTGGCTCCCATGCCCCTGTCCGTCGAGCGGATCCCGATCGGGCTCAGGGGTGTCGTTAGCCTTTGAGTTATCGTCGACGTCATAGTTCTCTCCCACGAAGTCGTACCCGTCGATCACCTTCTTCGTCGGGAACGAACCGGGCTCGATCTCGGTCGGATCGTTGTCGTTGTAAGCCGCGCGCGTCCCCGGCCCCCCCAGAGCCGCATGCGTGTAGTCCACACCCGTATCGACGACGGCGACCCGTATGCCCTTTCCCTTGAGGCCGAGACGCTTCCAGGTTCGCCTCGCTCCGATGAAGGGAACGCTGGTGTCGGTCGCGCGCCGGATCAGGCCCACCGGCGTCACCCGCGCGACGTCGGGTCGAGTGGCGAGCGCGTCGGCCGCTCCGGCCGGCAGGGTCGTGGAGAATCCGTTCAACAAGCGCGTGTAGCGATACCCAACGCGCCCTCCGACGCGCGTCACGGCAGCCAGCGCCGGCGCCTGCGCCGCGCGGATCGCGCTCACGTCGGATGCCGAGGGGGTCGGCGCCCGTCCGATCGCCGGCGGCGCGTCGAGCACGACGAAGTACCGGCCCGCGGGGGCGACCGAGGGGGCCGGCGCCAGGGCGCCACGGGCCGGATCCCCGCGCCTCGAGACCGCCGGCGACGCGGTGGTGGCCAAGGTCCCCACCGAGAGCGATACGGTGAGCAAGATGAGGGTCGGCCGGATCAAACGTCGTCCTCTGAACGCATCCGGATGCGGAGCAAACCCTCGTTCAACGACCCCGATCTGAATCCCTCGAGGTCGAGCGTGACGTAGCGGTATCCGAGTGCCTTAAGACCGTCGGTCAAGGTCGACGCGAGCGCGGACGCTCGCTCGATCTCCGATCGCTCCACTTCGATGCGAGCGAGGTCACCATGATCGCGGACCCTGAAGACCTCGAAGCCGAGAGATCTCACGAACTCCTCGGCCTCGTCCACACGACGTAATCCTCGAGCCGTCACGCGCACACCGTAGGCGAAGCGGGACGATAGACAAGGTGACGACGGCTTGTCCGCGGTCGGAAGACCGAGGTCGACCGAGAGGTCCCTCACCTCCGCCTTGGTCAGTTTTGCCTCGACCAAAGGGGCTCGGACCGTGCGCTCATCGGCGGCACGTAGGCCCGGCCGATGGTCGCCGAGATCGTCCAGGTTGGTGCCCACGAGAACCTCCGCCGCACGCTCCTCGGCGAGCGGCTGCAGCACGTCGAATAGCTCCGTCTTGCACCAGTAACAACGGTCGTCGTCGTTACGTGCGTATTCCTCGCGCCCGACCTCATGGGTCCCCACCACGAGGTGCCGCCAGCCTCGCTGTTCCGCGAGAGCCCGCGCCGCCCGCAGTTGGCGACGCGCCATGGAAGGTGACGCAGCGGTCACGGCCAACGCCCGGTCACCCAGAACCTCGTGGTTCACGGCCATGAGGAACGAGGAATCGACCCCGCCCGAATAGGCGACGACGGTGCCGCCGATATCGGCGATCAACGCCTCGAGATGTGCCAGCTTCGCGGTCTTCGTCGTCATCAGGTACCCATCCTCTAGTAGAG
>JBOGXG010000360.1:0-2626 GCA_050694195.1 Actinomycetota bacterium
GCCCTCGCCCGACCCGCTGGGCCTCGAGCGGAACGTCGTGATCTGCCGAAGCTGTTCCTTCATCGATGAGAGCGACGGGAATGCATCGCAGGGCGATATTCCATGCCCCCGGTGCGCCGCGCGGCCCGGGCTCTTTCAGGCAGTTCGGATGCGTGAACCGCTCGGTTTCAGAGCAGGCAGGTCACGGGACTTCGACGGCAACTTCTCGTGGACAGCCCGTGCTATGGCGGCGCGAGCGATGACGGACCTCGACCGGCTTGCCCGTGTCGACATTGAGGAGTCGGTGACCTTTTCAGGGCCAGGGAAACGATATGTCGTCAACGACAACGGCGGCCGCCTCTTCCGGTTCCGCCCGGCAGCTGCTGGCGTTCATGCTGCTCATGGCGCGCGGGCTCCGCATCGCGGTCAACGCTCGCGACGATTTCGGCCAGCTCCTCGCCGCGGGACTCACCGTCGTCCTCGCGCTACAGACCTTCATCATCCTCGGCGGCGTCACACGTCTGCTTCCGCTCACGGGGATCACGCTCCCGTTCATGTCCTACGGAGGTTCGAGCTTGTTGTCCAACTTCATCCTCGTGGCGCTGCTCGTACGGATCTCCCATCAGCGCGCCAGTGAAGCGCCACCGGCAGCGACGGCCGAGATCCTCATCGGGGGTCGCTGATGCAACGACAGATAGTGCGCGTGGGGATCGCTCTCATGGTGGCGTTCATCGCAGTGTTCGTGCAACTGAACTACGTGCAGATCTTCGCCGCCGAGGACATCGCGTCCAACAACGCCAACATCCGCGGTCTGCTACGCGAGTACTCGATCGAGCGAGGCGACATCCTCACCAACGACGGTGTCAGGATCGCGACCAGCAGACGCACGGGGGGGCGCTTCAAGTACCGGCGCACCTACCCGGAAGGTGACCTGTACGGCCACATCACGGGCTTCTACTCGATCCTCTACGGAAAGACCGCGATCGAAGCGCGCTACGACGATCAACTGCTCGGTGACAGCGGGGTGCTCTCCATGCAAGACATCGAGGACCGGCTGTTCGATTCGGGTGAGCAGGGCGACGACGTCCGCCTCACCATCGAATCGGAACTACAAGAGACGGCGCGCGCCGCGATCGGCGACGAGCGAGGAGCGGCCGTCGCGCTCGACCCGACCACGGGACAGGTCAAGGCGATGTGGGGCAACCCCTCCTACGATCCAACCCCGCTCGCGGCGCACGAGAGCGCGACACAGAGGGAGTATTGGAACTCGCTCGATCCGAAGAACACGCTGGAGACACCTCTCCTGAACATCGCGACGTCGCGCGGTTATCCGCCCGGCTCCACCTTCAAAGTCGTCACGGCGACGGCAGCTCTCGAGTCCGGCGAGTACGACCTGAGGTCGCCGGCGTTCCCCGATCCCGCGGCGCTCGACCTCCCGCAAACCGACGACACGCTCACGAACTTCACCAACACCGCATGTCAGGGAGGACAGCAGATCGATCTCTTCACGGCGCTCACGATCTCCTGCGATACGACATTCGCGATCTTGGGACTCGAGATCTTCCCAGAGATATTCGAGCTCGCGGAGAAACTCGGCTTCAACGACCCCATCCCATTCGATATCGGAACCGTCGCCAGCCAGTTCCCCGACATCGGTGACGACAACCTGCCGTCGCGCGCCAAGGCGGCGATCGGGCAGCAGGATGTCGTCGCTACGCCATTGCAGATGGCCCTCGTGGCCGCGACGATCGCTAACTCCGGAGAGGTCCCGTTGCCGCGGCTCGTCGAGGAGATCATCGATCCGAGCGGGGGCATCGTGCGGAGTTACGGACCGGAAACCATAGGGCGCGCGATGTCCACGCAAACCGCCGCGGACGTCACCGCCATGATGGTCTCCGCGGTGCAGAGCCCCAGCGGGACCGGAGGCGCCGCCCGTATGCCGGGTGTGGAGGTCGCCGGGAAGACCGGGACCGCGCAGACCGTGGAGGGCGCGAACCCGCACACCTGGTTCATCGCTTTCGCTCCGGCGGACGCCCCTCAGATAGCCGTCGCGGTGATCGTCGAGCATGGAGGGGCGTTCGGATCCGAAGCGACCGGAGGAGCCGTAGCCGCGCCCATAGCTCGACAGATCATGGAGAAGGCTCGGGAGATCGACGGGTGGTGATCGAGGCCGGCGCGCTGGGCGACCGCTACACGTTGACGGAACGCATAGCGGTGGGGGGGATGGGTGCGGTCTACCGCGCCACCGACAATCGACTCGGTAGAACCGTGGCCCTCAAGCTATTGAAGGAGGGACTCGCGCACGACCCTCGGTTCGTGGAGAGGTTCCGACGCGAAGCTCGCTCGGCGGCAGGTCTGACGCACCCGAACATCGCCGGTGTTTTCGACTACGGAGAGGAAGGCGGCCGCCACTTCATCGTCATGGAACTCGCCGACGGGCGCGATCTCTCTCGCCTGCTGGTCGACGACGGTCCCCTCGCGCCGGAACGAGCCCTCAAGATCGCGGCCGCGATCGCGGATGCGCTGGGCCACGCGCACAGGATGGGGGTCGTTCACCGCGACGTGAAACCGGCCAACGTCATCGTCGACGCCCACGACAAGGTGAAGGTGACGGACTTCGGGATCGCCCGCGCGGCCGGCGATTCGA
>JBOGXG010000361.1:0-9123 GCA_050694195.1 Actinomycetota bacterium
GGGGAGAGGCGACTCGCCTGGTTCGGGATCGCCGTCGGGTGGCTCCTCCATCTGGTGGGCGACGCCATGTGGGAGGCACCCCGGACGTTCCTGTGGCCGGCCTTCGGAACCCGTTTCGATCCGACCTCGGTGGAGCCGTACTCCTGGGACCTCCTCCTCCATCCGTTAGACCACCTGGGGACCTGGGCTGGGGAGCTCGTCGGGGTGGCCGTCCTCGCGTGGTTCTGGGTCGCCTTCCGCGTCGGCGAGGGGGACCGCAGGAGGCTGTTCCTCCGGGACGGCTACCTCCGGCCCTGAAGATTTTTCGCGCTCCGATCCAACGGCCTTCGAGCATGAACCGGAGTAGAGTTGCCGGAACATTCTGGATACACGCACGGTCCAAGAAGGAAGCCGGTCGAAGTCCGGCGCTGTCCCGCAACTGTAGGTCCTCGGTCTCATCGGGGGCGAGCCAGGAACTTCGGGGCCGTGTGCTCGATCACCTTCGCGGTAGAGGACGATGAGCGCGGCGGCAGCCGCTCCCTCGACCCTCTCTTCGAAGAGGGTCTTCGATTGCCCGGCGAGGTACCGGACGGAAGGGAGCCGCAGTGAGGAACACGCTGAGGGTGGGTGCCGCGGCACTCGCGGTCCTTATGGTGGGGAGCGTGGGGGCCGGGGCGCGGGGGACGGCCAAACGTTCGAACGTCAAGCGCGCCAAGGACGCGACCCACTACATAGCCAAGGTTCAGCGCGCGAAGAACGGTTCGTTCCCCGGGTTCTCCAAGATCGGCTCGACGGCCGACGCGGTGATGGCTCTCGTCGCCGCGCGCCGGAGTCCCACGTCGATCGACGGGGGCGTGCGCTACCTACAGGATCACGTCGACGACATCGACGATCTCGGCGAGATCGCGAAGACGGTACTGGCACATGTCGCCGCGGGGGAGAGCACGACGATAGGCGAACGTGATCTGGTGCAGGAGATCGAGGCCGCCCAGCTCGAGACCGGCCAATATGGCGACGGGGCGACCAACGCGGGCGTTTACTTCCACAACCTGTCAGTGCTCGCGCTTGCAGCCGCGGGTGAGAACCCGGGCCCGTCGGCCGGCGCTTGGCTGGCCCTCGCCCAATGCGACGACGGCGGATGGCAGTTCAACAACCCTGCGGGCGAGAACGATGACGAGCATTGTCACGATGGGAGCGACACGGACTTCACGCGGAGCGACACCAACACGACCAGCCTCGCGATCCAAGCGCTCGACATCATCCCGGGGAACGAGAACCTCGAGCACGACCCCTTCGACATGTTCCGTGCTCTGAAGGACGAGGAGAAGGGCGGATGGGGCTTCGACTGGACCTTCACGCTCACCGATACGGTCTCGACCTCGCTCGTGCTTCAGGCGTACGCGACCACGGACCGTCCCACGCCGCGCGGAGGGATCAGGGCTCTGCGCGCCCTGCAATACGGGCGCTGCAAAGGATCGCCGTTCGCGTCCACCTACGTCGACGAGAACGGTGATGGGAGTTACACCAAGAGAGAGCGCACGAAGCCGGATCCCGGCTCGACCTACGCGGGTGTCCTCGGCCTTCTGACGCAGCCGTATCCCGTCCCGCCTCAGGAAGTGAACAAAGCCGCCCCGGCCGCCGTCTGCAGTAAGAGGTAAGGATGAGGATCCGTCTCTCGGTCGTAACCGCAGCGCTCTTCCTGGGAGCCCTGCCGATAGGGCTCTACGCGCCCGCGGCGTGCGCCGGGACGGTTCCGCGTGCGGCGCTCGTCGTCGACACCGGGGAGAGCGACTTCGCACTGTGCGTGGAGCTCCCCGACGAGTCGGTGACCGGTATCGAGCTCGTGAAGCTCGCCGGCGAGCAGCACGATCTCCAGTACTCCCTCGGCTACGGCGGCGAGGCCGTGTGTCAGCTGGCGGGGGTCGGTCCCGAGGGAGACGACTGCTTCGCGTCCTATCCGGATTTCTGGGGGTACTGGCGAGGCGCGGAGGACGGCGGCTGGACCTGGTCTCCATCGGGGGCGGGTTCCACGACGGTCGAGGACGGGGACGTCGAGGGCTGGTCGTGGGGAAGCGGGCAGGACGGGACCTCGCACCCGCAGCCGCCCATCGTGACGTTCTCGGAGATCTGTGAGGTGGCGGCCGGAGCCGAGGAGGAGCCCGAGACGGAGCAGCCGGCGACCGCCGAGCCGGGCGCTGGAGAGCCTCCCGCCGGCGGCGCCGATGGAGGCGATCCCGCCGCCTCTGAGCCCAACGTCGGGGCCGATCTGGAGAGCGAGCCGGAGGCGCCGTCGACCGGGACGGACGAGCCCGGAGGTACGACGAGCGAAGAGGGTGCGGAGGCGGCCTCGGGCGGGCCGGTCGCAGAGGAGCCGGCCGCTCCGACGCCGGAGCGACGTCCTCACGTCGCGTTGGTGGCCGGCGACGACGACGCCGAGGATCCCGGCCCCCCCATCGTCGGCTTGATCGGTCTGGGCCTCGCCATAGGCCTCGGCATCACCGCGGCGACCATGGCCGCGTCGCGCCGCAGACGAGGCAGCTGAAGCCGTGCACCCGGGTGCGTGGCTCGTATGGGTTGCGGGGGCCGGGCTGGTAGGCGTTACCACCACTAATCCCTTCTATCTAGTCCCGCTCGGCACCGCCGCGTACATCGTCCACGCGATGCACCATCGCAGCGGCCCTCATGCGCGTGCGTTCAAGATCTTCGTCCTCTTCGGGCTGATCACGATCTTCACGCGCACTGCTCTCGTGCTCTTCGATACCGTCACGCGTGAAACGACGGCCGCCGCGTTCCTAGAGGGCCTGCGGCTCGCGGTGCTGCTCGCGATATTCGGCACCTTCAATTCCGTCTCGGATCCGTTCCGCGTGTTGCGGTTGTCGCCGCGTCGTTTCCACGAACCCGCTCTCGCCGCTGCCCTCGCACTTTCGATCGCGCCGCGCACGATCGACGCGGTGACGCGGGTGCGCGAGGCACAGAAGCTGCGCGGCATGGACTCGAGCAGATGGCGTTCGTGGCCGGCTCTCGCGGTCCCCGTGCTGGAGACGGGCATGGAGGAGGCAGATGTGCTAGCCGCGAGCATGGACGCCCGGGGCCACGGCAGAGGTCCTCGGACGCGCTACCGTCCGGACCGTTGGACCTGGCCGGCGGCCGTGACCGTCACCGCCGCCGTTTCCGGCGCCGTCCTGTTCGTCGCCTCGGCGATGGCCGGCGAAGGGGGCTTGCTCGTTTCGACGTTCCCCTTGAGGTGGCCGGAGGCGACAGGGGTCCTCGTGCTAGGTGCGTTCTCGTTCGCGCTCCCCGCCCTGCTTCCGCTCGACAGAGAGCCGGAGTGACGCCATGAGCAACGCCGTGGTCTTCGACGATGTCTCGTTCGCCTACCCCGACGAAGAGATCGAGGTGCTGAGGGACGTGACGCTCGGGGTTCCCGAGGGGTCGTTCGTTCTCGTCACCGGGGCCACGGGCGCGGGCAAGTCGACGTTCCTCCGCGCGACGAACGGTCTGGTCCCGCACTTCTCGGGGGGGCGGTTCCGCGGCAAGGTCGAGGTCGAGGGGCGGGACACGCGCGAACACGCACCCCGCAGACTCGCCGATGTGATCGCGTTCGTTCCTCAGGATCCCGGTGCATCGTTCGTGGTCGATCGGGTGGAGGACGAGCTCGCTTATGCGATGGAGAACCTCGCGGTCGAACCGGCGATGATGCGACGACGCGTCGAGGAATCGCTGGATCTTCTCGGGATCGAGCCTCTCCGGACACGAAGCGTTCGGTCCCTCTCCGGCGGCGAGAGACAGCGCGTCGCGATCGCGGCGGCATTGACGCCCGGCCCCCGCATCCTCGTCCTGGACGAACCCACCAGTCAGCTCGATCCGCAGGGAGCCGAGGACGTTCTCGCGGCGCTCCAGAGGATGGTCCACGACCTCGGTATGACGGTGATCCTCGCCGAGCACCGGCTCGAGCGGGTGGCGGGCTTCGCCGACCTCGCCATCGGCGCTGCGGCGGGGATGTTCGAGATCGGTCCGCCTGCGGATGTGATCGCCCGCCACTCGTCGGGCCCCCCCGTGGCCCGGCTCGCACGTCTCGCGGGATGGGATGAGCCGGTTCCGCTCACCGTGCGAGAGGCGCGTCGCCGCGCTCCCAAACTGCGGTGTCCCGACCACCGCAGCGCGACGCCGCGGGGGCGCGCTCTGCTACGAGCCGAGGGGGTGACGGCGGCCTACACCGGTGACGACGTTCTGACGGGAGTGGATCTCGGACTCGGTGCCGGGGAGATAGTTGCGCTGATGGGGCGTAACGGGTCCGGCAAGTCGACGTTCCTGCGCTGTCTCGCGGGGCTCCACCAACCCCGCGTGGGGACGGTTTCGATCGACGGAGCGGCTCCGCGGCCCGGTCGCGATGTGGCCCTCTGTCCTCAGGAGCCGGACAGCATCCTCTTCAAGGACTCCGTGAGGGACGAGGTCGCCGCGACGCTGCGATGGGCCGACGTGGATGGGGATCCCGACGAGATCATCGCGTCGCTCGGCCTCGATGAGTTCGCCGAACACCATCCGCGCGACCTGTCGGCAGGAGAGAGGTTGTTGGTCGCGACCGCGGCTACGGCGGCCACGGGCGCGCCGGTCCTGCTGCTCGACGAACCGACGCGCGGCCTCGATGTCTCGAGCAAGGAAAAACTCGCGAAGTTCTTGCGCTCACGCGCCGCCGCCGGTCACGTCGCGATGTTCGCAACTCACGACGTCGAACTCGCCGCCGAGATCGCGACGCGTGTGGTGATGCTTGCGAACGGAGAGGTCATCGCCGACGGGGCGCCGCGCGAGGTGCTTGGCGACTCGGCGGTGTTCGCACCGCAGATGACCCGCGTCTTCGGAGCCGGCTGGCTGACGCCGGAACAGGTCGCGGAGGAACTTCACGGTTCGTTGGTGGAGTGATGGAACGGGTAGCGAGTGGGTCCAAACTGCGGAACCATGTGCTCGTTGCCGCGAACGTGCTGGGCCTCGGCGGATTCCTGTGGCCGTTCCTGTTGCCGGCCGCGGTCGGGGGCAGCGGAGCGGGGCGGGTCGATGCACCGTGGATCGTCGCCGGGTTGCTCCTTTGCCTGGGGACACTGCTGTTCGTCGAGCTCGGGAGCGGCGGGATGGGCCCCAAGACCGTCGCCTTGATCGGCGTGCTCGGTGCGGCGATGGTCGCGCTGCGCCTTCCCGGCTTCATCGCCGGTTTCTCCGCCATGTTCATCGTCGTGCTGGTCGCGGGGAACGCGTTCGGCCCCGGTTTCGGTTTCGTCCTCGGCGCCATCGGGACCTTCGCCTCGGGGATGTTCGTGGGCGGCTTCGGTCCGTGGCTCCCGTTCCAGATGGTCGCGGTCGGGTGGGTCGGCATGGGGGCCGGGCTGCTCCCGAAGAGCGACAGGTGGCCGCTCCGTCTCGGCTGGCTCGCCGCCTATGGGTTCGCCGCCGGCTTCATCTTCGGAGGGATCATGAACCTCTGGTCGTGGCCCTACATCGCGGGCTCGTCGGCGGTGGGGTGGGCGCCGGAACTAGGGCCCGGGGAGAACCTCGAGCGCTACTGGCGTTTCTATCTGCTGACCTCGGCGGGATGGGACTCGTTCCGGGCGATAGGGAACGCCGCGATGGTCGTGCTTCTCGGGCGACCGCTGTTAGGAGCGCTCGACCGCTCGGCGCGTCGCATGCGACTCGACCTCGCCCCCCTGAGTTCCCAACCGTCGGGGAAATAGCTGCCCGCCCTTTCCGTTGATAATGGGGCTAGGAGTCGGCCGGGTGGCCGCGGCCCTCGGGCCGAGGAAAGTCCGGACTCCACAGGGCAGGACGCTGGGGAAATCCCAGGCGGGGCGACCCGCGGAAAGTGCAACAGAAAGCAGACCGCCGCCCGAAGTCGGAAACGACTCGTGCGGTAAGGGTGAAACGGTGAGGTAAGAGCTCACCAGCGTTCCGAGCGATCGGAGCGGCTGGGCATACCCCGTCCGGAGCAAGACCAAGCAGGAGGTAGGGGCGGCCCGTCCGTTGCCTCCGGGTAGGTCGCTAGAGGCGAGCGGCAACGCTCGTCCCAGATGGATGGCCACCGGGCGCCCTCGTGGCGCTTACAGGATCCGGCTTACAGGCCGACTCCCAGGTCGGGCGAGGCCCGTCCCGAAAGGGGCGGGCCCGCTCCCGCACCCAACCCGCGCTCAACCGGTTTTGGGGGGTTCGCGGGGGAGCCGGAAGGCGAACGTCGCGCCGCCGCCGGGCTCGCTGTCGGCCCAGATCACTCCCCCGTGACGTTCGACGATCAGCCGTGAGAGATAGAGGCCGAGCCCCGAGCCGGGCTTCGTCTTCGTCCCCTCGAGCCGGCTGAAGCGCTGAAACAGTTGTTCCATCTTCTCGGGCGGGATCCCGGGCCCCTCGTCCTCGACCCTCACGACGATGGACATCTCTTCCGGGTGGACGCGCACCGTGATCGGCGTCCCCTCGGGAGCGAACTTCGCCGCGTTCGAGATGAGGTTGAGGAGCACCTGCTTGATCTTGTCCCGGTCGATGCGGAGCTCCATATCGCCGGGCGCGATGTCGAGAGTGATGCGTCCCGACTCTCCCGCATCGGCGATCGACTCCTTGGCGAGCTCCGCGACGTCTACCTTCCCGACCTCGAGCTCCATCCCGCCTCGGTCGATCGCCTCCAGGTCCAGGATCTCGGATACGAGTTTCGCCAGCCGCCTCGCTTCGCGCGCCAGGGTCTCGGTTAGCTCCTCGATCGACTGCTCGCTGAGCCGGGACCGTCGTTTCCGCAGCACGTCGGCGATCCCCGCCACGACCGTCATCGGGCTCCGGATCTCGTGGGAGACCATCGTCACGAAATCGCTGCGCGTCTGGTCGAGGTCGCGGAGTTCCTCGGCGGTCTTGACCGCGTCGTTGTAGAGGCGCGCGTGGTGCAGCGCCGCGGAGACCTCGCGCGCGGCCCCCTCGATGAGCTGGATGTCGGAATCGGTCCAGTGGCGCGGGAGCCGATCGTGGAACGTGACGACGCCGAAGAGCTCGTCGCCCCAGCGAAGCGGAGTGGAGATGGCCGCGCGACCATCGGGATCGATCAGGGCGGTGGGGTCGGCCGACAGGAACGGGTCGGACAACCTCTCGTCGGCGAGCGTGTCGTCGCTCCAGTGCGTCGCGCGGGTGGCCGCGGCGAGGCTCGAGACCGGCGTAGCGCCTTCGGGCTGGTCGCCAAGGAGGGACACCCCGGGCGCGCTCCATTGGGTCTCGATCGGGCCCAGGAGCTCCGGTCCCGTGGACGCGACGAGACGGATGTAGCAGCGCCTGACGTCGGCCGCGCGTCCCAATTGCTCGACCGTGGTGATGAGCACGCGGTCGGGCTCGAGCGAACTTCTGATGTCGCTGGCGAGCTTGCCGAGCAGAGCGCTGCGTTCGCCTCGTTCCTTCTCGGCCGCGAAGAGCCGAGCGTTCTCGATCCCGATCGCGGCGAGAGACGCCAGCGAGATGACGACATCCTCGTCCTCGTCGGTGAATGCCCCGGCCCCCTGCGCTTTCCCGAGGAAGATCCCGCCGAGAGAATGGCCAGAGTGAACGATCGGCACGCCGACGAATGCCTCGATGGACAGTCCGGCCGAGGAGTCGAGGCCGAGGGCCTGCTCCGATATCTCCGTAGACCTCACCACCTCCTCGTCCCTCAGCACGAGTTCGAGGAGGCCCTGCTTCTGGGTGCCGGGGCGGAGGGCTGCAAGCTCCTCGTCGGAGAGCCCACTGTGGACGAGCTTGTCCATCTCCCCCGATCGGTCCATGGTGGCCGCGGCCCCCCAGGGGGCATCGCAGAGTTCCATCGAGCGTTGAACGATCGTCGCCAGGACGAGATCGATATCTCGATGCTGGGTCAACTGAGAGGCGATCTCGAGGAAGGTCCTCGAAAGTCGCGACTCACGTTCTGCCTGCACGGTCATCCCCCTACTACCCGCCATGCTGCCGCCCCGCATCCCGCGGTGTTGCCTTCACTATGCTCGCCGGGACGGGTTCGTCGTGACGGGCTCGTCGGGACGGGCTCGCCTGGATGGACTCGCCACACTAGTCCCGTCCTGTAATGGTGCCGTTAGTAGATCAGCGAAGCAAGGAGGACGTCGTGACGAGGAGGATCATCGCAACCGATGGCGCGCCGGAGGCCGTAGGCCCGTACTCACAGGCGACTGCGACCGGGGATCTCCTCTTCTGCTCCGGTCAGATCGCTCTCGATCCTACGACCGGCGAACTGCTGAAGTCGTCGATCGAGGAAGAGACGCGCCGTTGTCTCGACAATCTCACGGCGGTACTGACCGCGGCGGGGACGGGCTGGTCGAACGTGGTTCACGTTCGGGCCTATCTGACGAACATCGACGATTACGGTCCGTTCAACGAGGCGTACGCCGCCTACGCGGGTTCGGATCCTCCCGCGCGAGCCGCCGTGGGGGTGGCCGCTCTGCCCAAGGGCGCTCGAGTGGAGATCGAATGCGTGGCGACCCTCTGAGCCGCCCCGTACGATTCCGACGATGATGCCTCGAGCGATGATGCCCTCTGCGTTCCGGCGGAAGCCGTCCGTCTCGCCGCGGCGCTCACTCGCCGACTACATGGTCCCCGAACACGATCTTGATCTCGCGCTCGGCCTCGCCCGCGACCGGCTCGAGCCCGGCGTCGGCCGGGCTGTCGGCATCCGTGCGGGCCACGTACCCCTCTATCCGGTTCATGAGGAAGAGCATCCCCATGATCACGAAAGGCCAGAGGATCAGAACCATCAGCAGGAAGAACTGGTAGCGGGTCATCGCGAACAGTGTGGCAGAGCATGACCGGCCAGAGCGAGTTTCTGAGAGGTTCTCTCGATCCCGCACGCCTGACCGAACGCCTCACCACGCTGGTGCGCTGCCCCTCCGAGAACCCCCCCGGCAACGAGAAAGAGGTCGCGGGCATCGTGGCGAACATGTGCGCCGACCTCGGGCTCGAGGTGAGCGCGCACGAGGCAGAGCCGGGGCGGCCCAGCGTCGTGGCGAGGTGGACGCAGGGAGACGGCCCGACGGTGACGTTCTGCAGCCACATCGATGTGGTGCCGGTGGGCGACCCCGGGCTGTGGGAGCGGGACCCGTTCGGCGCCGAGATCTTCGATGGACGGATGTACGGGCGCGGGACCTCCGA
>JBOGXG010000362.1:0-4222 GCA_050694195.1 Actinomycetota bacterium
GCTCTGAGCGTTCGACGGACGGAGCCCTGAAGTTATCGTTCCGAAACGCCGATGCCAGGAGCAGGTCAGTTGAGGGAAAGTGGAGAATCGGCAACGTATGCGGGATGCCTCCGAAGCTCGGAGACAGTTTCATAGATCACGTCGGGTAGTCATAGTCGCTCTGCTCGCGATGTTCATCGCAGGCTCCGCTGTGGGGGTCCCAGACATCCGCGCCGCGGCCGGTTCGGACTCCTCGCCGCGAGCGCGGAAGGGCACGCCGGGCCTCACCTACCGAACCATCAGGAAGCGGAAGCCCGCTCAGCGGATCCAGATCCTCAAGGTGGATCCGTCGACCCGGCTCACGATCGATGTCGCGCTCGGAACCGGCGACATCCCTGGTGTGGAGCGGACGAGTTCGATCGCCAGGCGTCACCATGCCGTGGCCGCGATCAACGCGACCGTAGGTCTGCCGTGGGGCCGGCCGATGGGACTCTTCGCTCAGGACGGTGCGCTCAAGACGTCGCCGCTCGTGTGGGGCCGCGCCTTCGCGATCTCACGCGACGAACGTTCTGTCTACATGGACCACCCGAAGCTCGTGATGAAGGCGCGCGATCCCAGTTCCGGCGTTGTTCTCGACGTAGGGGCCTGGAACGAGCAAACCCCGCGCGACGGAGAGATCGCTGCCTACACACCTTCCGGGGGCCGCGCGGTCAAGCCGCCGACCCGCGCCTGTTCCGTTCGCATCAGGAAGGCCGGCGAACTTAGATGGTCCAAGGGTCGCGACGCTCTGACACGCACCTATCGGGTCGAGCGAGCGATGTGCGCTCGAAACAGGATGGCTCGCAAGGGCGGGATCGTCCTGGCATCGAAGAACGGAACGAGGTCCGCCCGCAACCTGTCGACTCTTCGGCCCGGAACCCGCCTCGAGCTTTTGTGGGGAACCGGCTGGCGCGGTGTCACCGACGCCGTCGCCGGCAATCCGACCCTTATCGAGAACGGACGCATCACCGCGTACAACTGCGACGTCTCGTTCTGCAAACGTCAGCCTCGCACCGGCGTAGGCGTCAAACGCAACGGGGACCTTCTCCTCATCACCGTCGATGGACGCCGGCCCAAGTACTCGGTGGGGATGACCCTCGTCCAGTTCGCGCGCCTCTTCAAGAAGCTCGGAGCGGTCTCGGCGATCAACCTCGACGGCGGTGGCTCGACGACGATGTTCCTCAAAGGACGCGGCGTGATGAACAGACCGTCGGATCCAGGAGGAGAGCGTCTCGTCAGTTCGGCGGTGCTCGTCCTTCCGAGGGCCGATAGGGGCGAGCCCACTCCCGGGCCGTACACGCCTCCTCCACCGGGCCCGCAGCCGGAGCCGAGTCCCACGCCGGACATCCCTCCGATACCTCCCGAGCTACCCGACATCCCGCCCGACTTCGCGAGGTTCGTTACTCCTCCGAGCCTCGCCGAGCAGAGAGAGGCCGGTCGTCTCGCCCTCGCCGATCCCGGTTCGACGGGTGGGTACGTGGAGGCGCTCCTCGCCGGAGCGCTCGGCACGCCACCACCACCTCCCTCTCCCGTCCTGGAACGGCTCGTGGAGCGGTTCGATGACCTCAGTTCGTCGGTCGACCTCGCACCTCAGGGTTCGGTGGATCCGTTCGGGCTCCCGTAGCCGACGGGTCTCATCCGAGCAACACGATGACCCGATCGGCCAATCGTTCCGCCGCATCCTGGGCCGCGTCGAAGTAGAGCGACGGCTCGAACATCTCCAGTTCCATCAGCCTCGGCGCGCCGTCTTCGTCGTGCACCATGTCGACGCGCGCATATAGATAGTCGAATCCCGCAGCTTCGAGGGCCTGGTGAGCGAGCTTCTCCTCCGGTGGGCTGATCTCGATCCGCGGGGGCTCGTCGACGAAGGTTGGATCGAACACGCTCGTCTTGCGCACCGCGTGCGTGATCAGTCCGTCGATCACGATCACCGACCGTTCGCCGTTGTCGTGTACCTCGTCCATGAACGGCTGCACCATCGCTTCACCATCCGAGAGCAGGGTGTCGAGATGCTCCTGCGCCAGTGACTTCGCGTGTGGTTCGAACACATGCGTCCTGTGCGCGGCGGCGGAGACGACCGGCTTGACGACGAGTCCCTCCCACCCGTTGGCACGAGCGATGGCCGTGAGGTCGGGTGCATCGCCCGGCACGAACCACTCCGTCGGGATGATCGGCACTCCGCGACTCTCGAGGTCGCGGAGATAACCCTTGTGCGAGTTCCACCGGATGACATCGGATGGGTTCCATACCTGGACCGAGCTCGGCAATGAGTCCAGCCACGCGAGGAACTCGTCGCGTCGGAGGTAGTAATCCCACACCGACCGGATGAGGCAGAGGCGGGGCTCGGTCCAGTCGAACGACCTGTCGTCCCACACCGCGGGCTCCGCTTCGACGCCGCGGGCCTTCAGGGCGTCGAGGAAGACGCGCTCATCCTTCTCGAGGTCTCGAACCGCTTCACATGTTGCCAGCGCCACGTCCATCAAAAACTCCCCGTCATCGATCCCGGGCAGGATAGGGCCGGACACCGTTCGCTGCGCCGCCTAGATCGAGCCGGCAGCCAAAGATGTCATCGCTGACTACCGGATAGGTACTCAATCGTGGAAAGTTCGCACCGATATGGCCATCGACGCAACGGGCTAGGCTTTCGCACCCGGGCGGTTAGCTCAGCGGGAGAGCACTCGGTTTACACCCGAGGGGTCGGCGGTTCGATCCCGTCACCGCCCACTAGAACACTGCTTCAGCGAGGTGGATACCGGGCGGTGGGACAGACAAACCCGAGGCCTGATGAATCAACCGAGGATCTCGTGGCGGATCCGCGATAGCACCCGGTGGATCCGGCGGGCTTCGTCTGCCGTGAGGCGCGATGCGAAGAGCTCCTCGATGTCGGCCACGTGGGCCGTGGCCGCGGCCCGGAAGACGTCGGCACCGTCAGGTGTGAGCTGGATGCGTGTGACCCTGCGGTCGGCCGGGTCGGGCACGCGCGCGATCAAGCCACGGTGCTCGAGCCGGTCCACCAACGAGGTCAGGCCGGACTTGCTGATGAGCACGCTCCCTGCCAGGTCTCGCATGCGGATGCCTTCCGGCCCGGCTTCGTTCGTGTGGAGGAGGACGTCGTAGATCTGGACGTCGATCCCGAGCGATGCCAGCCGTTCGTCGAACAGGGGCATCAACGTGGTTTCCAGCTCGAGGATGCTCCGCCACGCGAGCTGCTGCGGCGTGGGCTTCTGGCGCCGAACGACGACAGGGGATTGACTTTGGGCCACGAAGGATGTTCTGCTCTCTGGTAGTTCGATATCGGACGGTCCGATATCGTCGCATCTTAGCAGCCGGCGGCTCAGCCGTCGATGCGGAAAAGGGGAATCATGGCGATTGTGGCCATCAATCACGACGTCGAGGACTTCGATGCGTGGAAGAAGGTGTACGACGACTTCCCGAAGCAGCGGCTTGGCGTTCGTTTTGCCCGCGTGAATCGCAATGTGGATGATCCAAACAACATCACCGTCATCCACGGATTCGAGTCGGTCGATGCCGCCCGCGCGTTCGTTCAGAACACCGAGCTCAAGGGTGCGATGGCGCAGGCGGGCGTGTCCGGCGCACCGCGGATCGAGCTGTTCGAAGAGGTAGAGAGCCTCACGTTCTGAGCTCGTCGCTCGGTACGGGGCGAGACTCATTAGGCTACCGCGCTCGGCCTCCGGCGCGAGAGCCGATCGCGGTGGCTGCTAGGCGCGCGCTGGGCTTCGGTGAATTGTCTTGAAACACGGTTGTGATTTGCCAATCTCGCAGGGCGCCGAAGCCATGTCCCGAAAGTCGCGAGTCCTTCGGCCCTTCCTCGTGATGAGCGGACAGCGAGGGGGCAAACGTTTCTCTGACAATCTCCTCCTTGCCATTCCGATGCTGAGCGCTGGTGTAGCTGCTGTGTCAGCGGGGGGCTTCGCTGGCATGGCCATCGCCCGGGGAGATCCTTAGCTTGGGACCGCGAGGGGACCGCGGGGCAGCACAATTCACGGCAATCGACGGCAATATTGGGAGAAGCGAAATCAGGCGGCTGAGCTGCAGAAATACGAATTTGCCTGGTAGCGCGTTTGCTACGTCCCTCACTTACAACGCAGGGGTCACTGGTTCGATCCCAGTACCGCCCACCCACCGAATCCGCAGGTAGATCGCCGTTTTCGTGCTCCGGCTCCGGGAACGAAATGACCTCCGC
>JBOGXG010000363.1:0-2109 GCA_050694195.1 Actinomycetota bacterium
AGGAAGAGCGCGACACGAAGATCCCCGACACCGACCAAGAGGAGCGTGTCGTAGAGATCCCCGACACCCCCTCTATCTCTCCGGTCACCCCTGGTGCCGGCCCCAACGGGCACCGTGAGCGCGAGGAGCTGGAGCTATGGTGACTCCCTTCTCCTCGGGACGCACGAGCGCACGGCGCCCCTCCGGGGTCGCGGGCAGGAGCGTCATACCATTGCTCGTGGCCCTGCTGCTGGTGGGGCTGTGGCTCGCCCGCCCCGCCGCCGACCTCGTCGCCCGCCACGCCGGTGAGGACTCGTTGGCATCGATCGTGCTCGCCGATCCCGGTCCCTGTCGCTCGGCTCGCCCGCAGCTCGTGATCCCGATCCTCGACGTCTCGGACTCGGTCATCGGGTCGGGTGGCGCCGACCCCTCGGGCCGCTCCTTCGACGAGACCGGCCTCCTTGCCGCTCACCTCGCCCGCCATCCGTGCACCACCGAGGACCGTTTCGGGATGGTCATCTTCGCCGAGACAACGGTCGAGCTGGAACCGATCCCGTTCAGTTCGTTGTCGGTAATCGACGCTGCGCTCAAGCGCCCCCCGGCCCACGAGATCGGTTCCGGCACCAGTCTCGATCGCGCCCTCGACGCCGCGGCCGCCATGGCGGCGCGCTTCCCGACCCATGACGCCACCGTTGTGGTGCTGAGCGACATGGTCGTCGAACAGCCCGCGGCGGTGCGGAACGCGCTGTCGCGGCTCGACCGGTCCCGTCTCCATCTCGTCGCGCTGGGCGACCACGACGCTCACCTCGATGCGAGCTTCGCGACCGTGACCGAGCTCGGCGACGCTTCGTCTGGAGAGGTCGCGGAGGCGCTCAACGACGCGGTGATCGACTCACGCCGATAGCGCGACACGGATCAGGAAGAACGGCGATGAGCTTCATTTCTTCTTTCATCAAAGAAAGGACGTAGGTTGACATGACCAGGACGGGGTTGGGGATGGAAGACGACGACCGTAACGAACTCGAACGAGCCGCCGCCCACTTCGAGCGGGGAGTGGCCCTGTTCAACGCATCGAGGCATCTCGAGGCGATCGAGGAGTGGGAGGCGGCCCGGACGATCTTCCTCTACCACAACCTCGTGGTGGAGGTCGCAGAATGTGACGCCGACATCGGCAATGCGCTACTCGAACTCCGCCGCTGCCAGGAGGCGGTCTCTCGCCTCGCATCGGCCCGGGCAACGTATGAGGATCGCGACCTCCCGGCGGAGATTGCGCAGTGCGACTTCAACATCGGTTCGGCGCTCATGTTGATCGAGTGCTTCTTGGAAGCGATCACCCGCTACGAGTCTGCCCGGACGATCTACGTGGAACTCGTTCGTCCGATGGATGTCGCCCGCTGCGACAGAAACATCGGCGCGGCTCTTGGGTGCCTCGGCCGCCACGAAGAGGCGATTGACCGCACTGCGTCCGCCCGGGTTACGTACGAGGACCGCAACAGCCCCCAAGCGGTCGCCGAATGCGACGTCAATATCGGCAAGGCGCTAGTTGAACTCGACCGCTATCAGGAGGCGATCGCCCGTTACGGGTCCGCCAAGGCGATCTACGTGGAACTCTACCGTCCGATGGAAGTCGCCCAATGCAACGTCGCCATCGGTCACATGCTCCGTGCTGTCGGCCACTACACGGAGCACATGACGAACGTCCAGAACAGCATCTCTTTCGCAAGGGCCGAGGCATGCTTTAAGAGAGGCTCGAGCCTATTTGAGGAGTCAAGGTTTGATGAGTCGGTTCAAGAGCTACTGACGGCGTACACCCTTTTTTTAGCGTGCGAGCACCAGAGAGGTCGTGCAGCATGCGAGGGCAACATTGGCTTAGCTCTGAGCAGACTGGCTCGCGACGAAGAAGCGGTCACCTGGTACACGTCAACCTGTGCTTCATACCGAGCGCAGGGTTTCCCATTGGAAGTCGCCCGAACGGAGCACAATCTCGGCATTTCGCTTTCGCAGCTCACACATTATGAGAAAGCCTTAGACCATCACAGGCTAGCTCTTGACATCTTGAAGACGAGAGACCGCCCGGTTGAGACCGCCCACTGCACGAGGGAAATTGGCGACGCATTGTGGGCGCTCGAC
>JBOGXG010000364.1:0-7301 GCA_050694195.1 Actinomycetota bacterium
CCCTCTAAGGGCCGGGAGGGAGGCCTGGGGGCACCCCGGCCCCCGCAGGAGGGGGCCGGGCCGCGGCGAACCTTTGGGTAAGAACAGAGGGTCGGCCGAACGCGGCCCCGGAGGGAGAACTATGCGCCGTCTAACGATGGCCCTTGCGACAGCAAGCCTCTTCATCATCCTCGGCGCGCCGGCGGCGACCGCCGCACCGCGAGTTATCGAATCCGATCCTCCCGACGGCGCCACCGAGCACAAGGCCCCCGACACCGTGAGCATCACCTTCGATATGCCGCTCGACGAAGGCTCGTCGGTGATCAAGGTCGTCGACGAATGTGGCCGGCAGATCGACGCGAAGAACACACAGGTCGAGCTGAACGAGATGCATGTCGGCATCGCCCTGAAGCCGGCCGGTGTCTACAAGGCCTACTACTACGCCAACCCTCCGGCCGGCGCGACGGGAAGCTCCAACGGAGTCATCACCTTCACCGTGCATGCGGGACCGTCGTGCGGTCCGGGAGCGAGCGACCACGAGCATGGGGCGAAGACCGGCGGTCACGGTAACCACGAACGTAGCGGTCACGAGGCGGGAGGCGGCCAGGGGGCCCACGAGGGGCACGACGATGGGTCGACCGGCCACTCCGGGATGACGTCCGGACATACCGATCACACTTCCACCTCGACACACGGCGGGACGCACAGCGCGGCCGCCGGAGGTCACGGCGGGCACACGCCGAGCGCGGCCGGCCATGGAAGACACAAGGGCGGTGACGACGGCAACGACAACAACGTCAACGCCGCAGGAGGCGGACGGGCGCCGGCTCCGCGCGCGGCCCTCGACGGACCGGTGTCGCTCAGTGACGGCGAGGCGATACTCGTGTCGCTCGGGGCCTGCCTACTCCTAGGCCTGGCGGGCGGCTGGTTGATCCGCACCACGCAGCCCCCGAGGAAGCCTGCTTAGGTCCCGGCTGTCTTCCATCTTCCGGCATGGGAAAGTTGCTCCTGGAGCATCAGTTCTGTCTAAGAAACGCCGCGGTGTCGGGTGGCTCGGTCTCGATCGGCTTCGTTCGCGCCAGGCCCACTAGTAAGCCCGTAAGCAACATGATGCTGAGTGCGATCGCGAGCTCGATGCCGATCGTTCGCCGGAACAGTCTCTGAGAACCGGAGGGACTGCGCGTCTCGCGGGCCGCGGCCAGCTTTCCGCGCACGAAGTAGTGGTTCACACCGCCGAGCGCGAGGATCCCGAGGAACAGCAGGATCTTCAGGCCGAGAGAGCGTCCGTAGGACGCTTCCCAGAAGTCCGCGATCTTCTCGACGTGCAGGAACGAGTTGAGCGTGCCGGTCAACGCGACGAGGGTTATCGAAACGAGAGCCACCTTCGAGAACCTCGTCACGACCGGCGCGAGAAGATCCAGGCGATCGACCCGATCGCGCCCCATCCACCCGTCGGGCAGAACCGTTCCGAGGACGACGACGCCTGCGAACCACACAGAGGCCGCGGCCTGATGGAGCAGGTCGTTGGTCGCGGCGAGCCATCCGGGCGTGACGACCGCGGCGTGCCCGGAGAAGGTGCTCGTCGCAAGGAGAGCCAAGGACAGGACGCCCCATCCGGTCCACCACACGAGCGAGGGAGCCGATGAACCCCCCTCGTTAGAGGTTCCCGCGAGCGCCCACTCCTTCACGCGCCCGACGAGAAGGATGCCCAGCGCGGCGAGGAGCGGAAGGCGGAGAGCCTGCCACTGCCCGAAGCGAGTCTCGAGCACCGATATCAAGGAGTCGCTCGAGACCTCGCCGGTGGTGAGCTCGGATGTCAGGGCGGATTGCAGAAGGATGATGAGCGCGGTTCCGACGACCGAGGCGATCAGGCTCGCCCGAACGAAGCCCTCGAGCCGGAGCGCAAGTCTGCGGCGTCCGCGCCCCCACTCCTCCGGCAGCGACGCGAAGGTGGGTCGAAGCACGAAGACAAGCACGAGGATCAAACCGAAGATGTAGGCGTGAGCGGAAAACACCGTGAACCGCAGGAGCGTGTAGGCGATTGTGCGGAGCTGTTCCTCTAGCACTCCCGGGACTCACCCGTCCTGCCATATCCTGAGGGCATGACCTCGTCGCAGCTGATCCTGGTATCGGTCACGTCGGCCCTCATCGCGGTCTTCGCCATGCTCCTGGTTGCGACTCTAAAGCGCACCCGCAACAAGGACGACGAAGACGACACCTAGCGGCCCGAAAACGCTATCGGGTCGTTAGGAGCG
This sequence comes from Actinomycetota bacterium, assembly GCA_050694195.1. Lineage (GTDB taxonomy): Bacteria > Actinomycetota > CADDZG01 > CADDZG01 > WHSQ01 > JBOGXG01. Next base: position 2,235 of record JBOGXG010000364.1, read on the forward strand.
GAAGCCCTGGGCCGCCTCCTCGACGGTGGGCGCGATCGATACGCCCTCGCCGAAGCCGGTGATCGTGAAGAGCTTGAGGTGCTGCTCCCGAGTGCAGGCGATGGCGAGGTCGCCGCCCGCCTCACGTAGCCGGCGGACGCCGCCCATCAGCGCTCCCAGCCCCGACGAATCCATGAAGGGCACGGCGTCGAGGTCGACGACCACCCGGGTGGTGCCGTCTTCGATCATCGAGCCGATCGCATCCCGGAGGGAGCCGACCGTGTAGACGTCGAGGTCCCCCGTCGGTTTGATCACCCTGTGATCGCCCGCGGTGTTTATCTCGATATCGATCTTTTGCTGCGACAATTCGGTACACCTTTCCCAGTCCGCCGGGGGGAACCGCTGCCATCAGGTTACCCATCGGTCCCCTGATACTCGACGACGAGCATCGTGAGGTCATCCCCGAGCTTACCGGTTGCGAACCGCTCGACCTCCCCGATCAGCTCGTCCTCCAACGTGGCCGGATCCAGCGGGGCGAGGCGCAGGAGTAGCTCGGCCAGGCGGTCCTCCCCGAATAATTCCCCGTCCGACGACTTGGCCTCGACGAACCCGTCGGTGAACACGATGAGGCGATCGTGCGGCTCGAGCCCGAGAACGGTCTCGGCCAGTCCCGGCTCGTCGAACCAGCCGAGAGCCTTGTTGCGCGGCCCCTCGACGAAGTACCCCGACGCCTCCTCGGAGCTCGTCCGGAGGACGAACGGCGAGGGATGGCCCATGTTCAGCCACCTGACCTCGCCCGTTCTCAGATCCAGCGTGAGGTAGATGAGCGTCGTGAACGAGTCCGGATCGGTCGCGTCCCTCAAGGTTTTGTTCGCGCTCTCGATGACCCTCTTCGGCCCGGCCCCCAGGCTCCGCTCGGCCCGCAGCGAGGACAGCGCGACCGTCGCCATCATCGCCGCGGCGATCCCCTTGCCCGAGGCATCCCCGACCGCGACCGTGAGCGTGCGCTGCGACACCTCGATGTCGTACCAGTCGCCTCCCACGAGGTTCGCCTGACGCTGGATCGACCACAGTCGCACGCCCGGGATGTCGGGCACTTGTCGCTGGAGGAGGTTGCGCTGCACCGACGCGGCGATCTCCAGCTCGCGATCCTGGAGCGCCAGCTGCTGTAGACGTTTGAGGCCCGACTGCATCTCGATGAAACGGGAGGCGAGTTCCTCGACCTCGTCGCCGGAGGAGATCTCCAGCCGCTGATTGAAGTCGCCTCGCCCGATCCCACGCGCGGCATCGACGAGCTTGTCGAGGTTCCTCACGAGCCGGCGAGGAAGCATGATCGCGAGCGCGAGGCCGACGACCAACATCGCCACGAATACCAGGATGAGGATCGCGATCGCCTGGTTCTGACGCCGGCGTACCTCCGCCTCGGCGGCGACCACGACCTCGTCCTGCGCGAGCCGCAAGGCCTCGCCCAGCCTCTCGATGTTCGAGATCAGCGGCGTGCCCTCCTGGCCAAGGACGCGGAAGGCCTGCGAGCGTTGTCCGTCGGCCGCGAGCGGAACGACCTCTTCGTCGACGAGAGCCTGGAACCCGTCGCCGGTCGAGATCAGCTCCTCCAGGTCGGCTCGTTCGTCGGCCCCCTCCAACAGATCGAGAGCCCGTGCCTCCCACTCGTCGGCGGTATCGACCTCGCTCTCGTACTGGTCGAGGAGGTCGGGGTCGGACGAGATCAGGTAGCCGCGCACCGCGGCCGATTGCGCGGTGAAGGAGCGGACGATCTCGTCGACGGCGACGAGTTCCGGGATGGCGCGGCGGAAAACCTCACGCTGAACGCTCCTTAGCGATCCAAAGAGGCTGAGGGTCAGCCATCCCAGGACCACAACCAGTAGGAGAAGGACGCTGAAGCCTCCAACGAGCTTCCATCTGAGGGACATTCGCACTGCGCAAGTATCCTCGACGGCTTGACACTCGCCACGAAGGGGGGGCGGTTCCATGAGGTTGAGATATGGCCTGGCGGCAGCCGCGGGCGCGGCCGCCTATGCCCTCGTGGAACCCCATCGGCCTCGACTCGTGAGGCAGGAGATCCCCGTCGCGCCGGCCTGTCCGCCGCTCAGCATCCTCCACCTGTCGGACACCCATCTGACGGAGCGGACCCGCGGGCTCGCCCGCTTCCTGACGGACCTGCCTCAGGCGGTGTCGCAGGTGCCGGACCTCGTCCTCGCCACCGGGGACCTCATCGATTCCGACGATGGGATAGAGCCGCTCCTCCGCTCCGTGGAGGGCCTGAGAGCGCGGCTGGGACGCTTCTACGTCCTCGGATCGCACGACTACTACCAGGCGATCTTCAAGCCGCCTACGAAGTACTTCAAGGGCCCGGAGAAGCCGTCGAAGGCGCCGAGGGCCGATGTCGACAGGCTGGAGGCGGGGCTCGCGTCGCAGGGATGGACGTCGCTCGTGAACCGGACCGAGGTCTTGCCGCGGGACGACGGGACGATCAGGCTCGCCGGCGTCGACGACCCCTATCTCAAGAGGCAGCGGACCGACCACATAAGGAGAGGTGCGAACGACGTCCTCGCGATCGGCCTCACCCACGCTCCCGACGTCGTCTCCGAGTGGGCCCTAAACGGCTACGACCTCATCCTGGCCGGGCACACCCACGGGGGCCAGGTGCGCTTCCCCCTCGTCGGAGCCGTCGTCACGAACTCCTCGTTGCCGACCGCGCTCGCGTCCGGCCCCCACCGGATCGACGGGGCCTGGCTGCACGTGAGCCCGGGCCTGGGAACGTCGAAGTTCAGCCCGTTCCGCTTCCTCGCTCGGCCCGAAGCGACCCTCCTCCACCTCGTCCCGACCGCAGAGCGAGCAACCGACACTTAGCCGCGTTCGTTATAGCCAATCGTGTCCGACCTCTATAACCTCATCCGCTGATGCTTCGAGTCCGGAAGGTCTCGGCTCTGGCCCTCGCGATGGTCGTCGGAGTCGGGCTACTACCAGCACAAGCGGCGAAGACGCCGCGGGCACTGATCTCGCCGCCGGGACAGGTGAAGATCGTGTCGGTCAACGCGCGCCAGAACGCGGTGCTCGGAAAAAAGCGTTTCGAAGACATGTACGAGCTGACACAGGCGTTGCGCAACCGTCCGCTCGCGTTCAACGGTGGGTTCAGAGGAGGTGTCGGCGCGCCGGACGTGATCGGCCTTCAGGAGATCCGCACGTCTAACGTCGAGATCTTCGAGCACATCCTGCGACAGCGCTACCCACATCGTTACCGCATCATCGGGGCCGAGGATTCCGCGGCGCCGATGATCTACAACCCGGACACGGTGACACCGGTGGGTGAGGTGACGAGTTGGGAGGACGTCTGTCTCGGCGACGAAGCCTCCGGGGGCCGGACGCATCGCTTCTACCAAGTCGCTCGCTTCACCGAGAATCGAACCGGCGCGCCCTTCGCGGTCGCCACCTTCCACATGCCGAAGAACTTCGGCGGGATGCGGCCGAACTGCTACATCGACAACATCATGATGTTGCGCAGTCAACTCGAAGACGAGCCCGGCGCGACATTCATCATGGGCGACTTCAACAAGCGCTCGGTACAGACGCAGCTTGAGTGCGATCCCGACGAGCGTTCCGTTCCGTTCCAGTGGTACACGCTGATGACAGAGCCATCGGAGGGCCGGGAGTATGCCGACGCGGTGCGCCGCTACAACAGGCTGCACGGCCGCGAGATGGCGAGCCACTGGACGCACGAGCAACAGAGTAGGTCCGCTACCTGCGACGGCGCCACGCACTTCCGGCGCAGCCGGATCGATTACATCTTCGCCTCCGACGCCGTCGTGGCGGAAGCTTCGGCCGACGCTCCGGGGTGGGCGGGGGCGAAGCCCGGCAGCAGAAGCTCGGAGCATAAGTACTCGGATCACCGCTTCGTGTGGGGACGATTCGTCCTCTCGGGCCCGCCTCAACCCTCACAGCCCGAGGCCGCGCGCCGGAGAGGGGGACGGGTCGACCTGTCGTGGGCCCCGGTGCCGAACGCGACCGGATACATCGTGTATCGATCGATACGCCGCAGAGACTTCGACATCCTCGCACGTGTCGATGCCTCCATTACCGGATACGACGACGTTTTCACCGAACACGGAGTCACCTACCGGTACAAGGTCGCCGCGATCGCGAGCAACGAAGGCCAAGGTGCCGAGTCGGGTGCCAGCATCGTGCGCGTAGACAAACAAGGCCCCCACGTGACGTCGGTATCCCCGGGACGCGGCGCGACGTCGGTAGACAGGCGCGCCGACATCCGGGTGACGTTCAACCAGAACGTCCGGGCGGACAGCGTCACGAGGGACAGCATCCGCCTCTTCCGAGGACGCCGCCGGGTATCGGGCAAAGTGATCCGGCGATCCGATCGGGTGCTGGTGTTCGATCCCTCTTCGCCGCTACGCGCGAGGCGCGAGCACCGCGTGATGGTCAAGCCGGTACGAGACAGGATCGGGAACGTGGGGGCCGGCGTCCGCTGGACCTTCACCGTCGAGGGACGGAAACGTAAGAAGAAGGACTAGCCGCGGCGTCCTGAGACCCACTCCGTAGAACCTAAGAGCGTTCTCATCGAGCCCTCATCGAGCCCTCATACCCGGGGTCTATCTATAGATCTGTAAGAACGAGGACCCATTGGAAGGAGGAACAAGATGTTGGGTAGAGCAGGAGTGGCAGGCCTAGCATTCGCTCTGCTGGCGGGACTGCCGGTGGGAGCGGCACTTGCCGCCGAGCGGGATAACGACGTCGTTCTGAAGCGGGAAGAGGACCAAGCCGAGGTCGCGGTCCAGGACGACGACGATGACGACGGCGATACCGGGAACAGCCGGAGCCAGGGTGACACCAGTGGTGACGACAGCAACGACAACACCGGGAGTCGCCACACCTCCGTCAGCAAGGACAGGGATCGCAGTCGCGGTGACCTCACCCGCGATCGAACCCAGGACGGAGGCGACAAGACCCGGGACCACAGCCGCCACCAAACGAACGACCGTTCGCGGAACGACACTCGCTAACGGGAAGGACCGAGAGGGCGGGAGGTTCCTCCCGCCCTCTCTCGCGTCAAAGCTC
>JBOGXG010000365.1:0-7587 GCA_050694195.1 Actinomycetota bacterium
TAATCGCCTTCTTGCCCTTGCGGTTGTCGATGTCTCCACCGGTCGCGTGAACGTGCATCCCCGTCTCCCTCGAGCGTGAGGGCGCGATGAAGTCGTCCGGTCCTTGAGCCGTGGCGTTGGGCTCGAAACCGGGCCCCGAATTCTGCACGAGTTCCGTCCACACCTCGCCGTAGGAGCCGTCCCAATCGTGGGTCAAGGTGCCGCCGGGGCGCGACGGAGGCCGCTTCGCGCGCGTCTGGACGACGCCGGCCGACGCGGTGACCCCGATCGAGCCGGCGTCGCCGTCGTAGATCGGGTTGGTGGCCTGAGGCTCGATCTCCCAACGCAGGTAATAAGCGGTCTTGATGCCGACGTCGAAGCCGGCGAGCTGTAGCTTTCGGCCATCGCGGCGGTAGGCGAAATCGGTGACGGGCTCGATCTTCGGTCCGGGGGAGGGACTCCAGTAGGTCCAGCCCATCGAGGCCGCGTTCGCGTTGCCGAACGAGCCGGGGGAGAGGGCCGCCAACCGATGGGTTCTCGTCGCGCTGAGACCACCGGTGGGTTCGTAGAAGGTCCCGCGTGCGACGAAACTCGGCATGATGCCCCAGGCGCTCGGTAGGACGGCGTCGCCATCAGGGGCCGCGCGGCCGGCGCTAAGACGCGGGGGAGCCGCGGGCCGCCCTATGTGCTGCACGAGCCGCAAGGTATGGATGCGCTCGACGGGTTCGTGCACGCGTACGGAACCGGAGTAGTACTCGAGCGCCGCGCGGCTGTTGTCGATCCTCTCGATGCGGATCTCCGGGACGAAGCTCGCTACGAGGGAGGGGTCCGCGTCGACCGCGAACGCCGCCTGGAAGTCGTACTCGCCGGGCTCCAGTTGTGCGGGTTGCCATGTCACCGACCGGCCGTGGACCTCTCCGCCATCCGTAGGGGAGCCCGCGACCGGCGCGGCGGTCACACCATTCGCTCGGCGCGCGGTGAACGTGACCTTCACGGCACCTCCATCGAAGAGGTTCAGATGAAGTCTTACCAGTTGCTCACCGCGGGGAGTGCTCGTCTGCACGACGGGGGCGTCGGCAGGGGCGGCCTCGACGAACCGCTGGGCTTCGAAGCCGAGCCGAACCGATCCAACGGTCCCGGTCGTCCGGCCCGCCATGCAGACTCGTGCTTGAACCACGTCGTGCGGCTCGATGCAGATCCCCGAGGTACGGAAGTCGGCGTGGTGGACGGCGTCGTAGTAGACGGGCCGATCGAGTGTCAACGAGGTGGCGACGCGGACGATGCGCCCCGGACGCGGATGAGCCGATCCGGCCGTTACGACGGCGAGTGCGGCCGCGACACTGAGGATCGCTCGGAGTCGCATGCGTCAGAGGTTCAACGAGGCACCCTCCCTGACCTGCTGAGGGGGAGTCAGTAGCGGTTCAGTTCGCAACGTCGTTCGACCTCGGCCCGGCAGATATCTCGGCCATCCCCTCCGTGGGCTCGATCTCGCCCGGCCTCGCCATACAGTTGGTCGCGGCCGGAGGAACCGCGCATCACGTCCCTTCCTCTCCCGCCGTAGACGATCGTTGGGCCACGGCCGCCGCGGATCACGTCGCGGCCCCCTCCCGTATGCACCTGATCGTTGCCCGCGCCGGTGCGGACCAGGTCGGCGCCACCTTTCGTCTCGATGGTGTCCTCGGCCGCGCCCCCGTGGACCTCATCGTCTCCACCGAGCCCGAGGAGCCGGTTCTTCCGGCCCGTCCCCACGAGGACATCGTCGTACTCGGAGCCCACGACGTTGTGGAACCCGATCAGCCGGTCCTTCCCTTCGCCCCAGGCGCGGCCCTTCTCGAGGTTGACGACGACGCGCTTCGTGGAGTGCTCGTACTGGACGACGTCGAGTTCCCGACCCGGGACGTCTCCACCTGTATCCATGACGTCCGCTCCGGGGCCTCCCCAGAACCTCTCGGCCACGGTTTCCGTGCCCTCCAGGACGTCGTTTCCCGGACCGCCGAGCATCTGAGCCACACCGGTGATGTTGTCGTTGCCGCTCCCGCCGATGATCGTGAAGATCCCTTCGAAGGTGTCGGTCCCGCGCCCGGTCACCGTGCCCGAAGCTCCGCCGAGAGCCATGTCGCCGCGCGCGTCGATGGCCGTCGACGTCCCCTCGTAGGTAAGGATGTCGCTCGCGGGACTGCGCTCGATCGTGTCGTTGCCGGCGCCGGGGTCGATCACGTCGGTACCGGAGCCTCCGTTGAGGACGTCGTCCCCCGTGTCGCCCATCAGGAGGTCGGAGGTGTCGGCGATGTTGGGCTGCTCTATCTCGTCTCCGGTGAGGTCGTCGTTACCGGGGCCGCCGGACACTTCGTCCTCGTTATCCGACCCGACCACGACGTCGTCGCCGGCGCCCGCGCAGACGATGTCGCCTCGGTCGTAGCCGGGCTCCACGCCGAGCGTGATGTCGTCGTTCCCGGCCCCGGTCGAGATGACATCCGGCGCCCCGGTGCCGCTGATGAGGTCGTCGCCGTCGGTACCGAAGATGGTGACCTCCCGGCCGAGACAGGTGGACGGAGGTCCCGCGGTCGCCGGCGACGGAACCGCGAGCTGGAGAGCGATCGCCGTCACGGCCATCGCGAACGAGATGCAGTATCTAGAGCGCGCCACCGCGCATCACTTCCTTCGGATCGGACTGTCGGACCCCCCTCAGGTCCTCTCAGGGAGATAGACGAGTCGGCCGCCCCCTAGGTTCCATCTCTCCGGCCCTTTGCCCGGCGTGAAGTAACCTGCTATGGTCGATAGCCAGTTACTCACCGACGACCGAGGAGGAGCCGTGTCGCTGAAGTTCGACTTTCTGACGATCGATTGCCAGACGCCCCTGGAGGTCGGCCGGTTCTGGGAGCAGGCGCTGCCGGCCTACGAGCTGGAGTTCGACGACGACGCCCACGACCCCGATGAGGTCGTCCTCCTGCCGGCGGACAAGCGGGGGCCGAAGATGCTCTTCCAGAAGGTCGCGGACGACGTGAAGATGGGCAAGAACCGGCTCCACTTCGACCTCCGTCCCGAGACCGATCGAGATGCCGAGGTGACCCGGCTCGAGGAACTCGGAGCGAAGCGCATCGATATCGGGCAGGGTGACGTCACCTGGACGGTGATGGCAGACCCCTTCGGCAACGAGTTCTGCGTGCTGCGCCCCCTGACCGACGAGGAGAAGGAGAAGTGGGCGAACTGGGCCTGGTGAGCGGCGCTCGGCCCCGAACCTTGCCGCGCCGGAGCGCGTTTATGCACTCCATTGCTCCAAGGTTGCGCCGAGTAGCGCCGCGGGCTGATAGAGCTAACGTCTACGTACCTTCGGAGACGTGATCTCGCCGCACCTCGTCCAGCCGTCCGTGCCATGTCTGACGGTCTCAGGGAGCGACGCTCGGTAGATGCCTTTCTTAAGATCGGCGTCGAATGAGAAGTTTCCGTTCACCTCGCTGACCCCGCCTGCGATCGTTTGCCACGTGGCCCTGCTCTTCCGTTGCAGCTCCACCGCGACACCGTCGGTGCATACGGACTGGATGGAGCCGACGGTACCTTTGGCGCCGATCCGCTTGAGGCGGAGCGAGACCTCACGGTCGGTGATTGGCATCTCGCCGGCGGGAGTGTCGTCCGCGTAAGCCAGGAGGTGACCTCGGACCACCGCCGCTTCAAGCGTGCCGAAGTGAAGCGAGATCAAGCCGACGTCGTTGAACATCATGGTGCATGGCGTCATCTCGGTACGAGTAAGCGCTTCTTTCTCGCCCTCCGCGCAGTTGGCGTAGTGATGGTGCGCGCCGAGGAGGTGGGCGACCTCGTGCGATGCGACCTTGGCCGTGAAGCTCGCGTAGAAGGGACCGATGTTGCCCGACGAGCCGGGCTCCTCCCAGTCGGCGCGCATGCTTTCGCCGATGGCGAAGGCGGCGTCCGGATAACGGATGCCTCCGATGCAATCGGCCTGTCCGGCGACGCTGCCTCCGAGGGCGCCGGTGCTCATCAACTCCTTGGCGGTGACCGTGTAGACCACGTCGGTCCCGTAGGGGCGATAGCCGCCGACGTGATCCTTCATCAGTTGGAAGAGCTTGTCCGTGTAGATGAACGGCGTCGAGATCCCGTCGGCGTCGGGCTCCGATTGACCGTCGGCCGGGAACGAGACCTCCTCATAGCGTGCGTTCAGTTTCGCTCCGACCGCGGCGTAGGCGTCCTGCATGCGCGCGACGATCTCCATCCCGCGCTCCGTGGTGAGGTCGTCGAGCAGCACCAGCATGTCGAGCATCACCTCGTGCCCATCGTCGCTGACTCCCGTCACGGAGACGTCGGTGGGGGCCGCGTCGAGGCACTCGTTGGCATCGTCTATGCGGTTATCGGAGGGGGCTGACTCAAGCGCCGCGCGCGCGGGCAGAGCCGCAACGGTCAGCAACAGGAGGGCAGCCGCTCCCAAGGATCTCGTTCGCATGGCGACGAGGATTCGCCGGCGGGAGCCCGATCACCTGCTCGGTCCGCTTGCGGATCTGAGGCTGGGGACCGTCGTAGTGGGTCGATAACGTGGCACCATGCGGTTGGATCAACAACTCGTTGCACGTCTCGCGGCCGTCGCTGTGGTTCTGGTTGCGATTTCGCTCACGGTCGCCGGCGCCGGGAAGATCGTTTCGGTCCCGCGGCAGACGGTCGAGCCCGGCGCGGTAGAGGCGATCCTCCTCGTGCAGCCGGTCGTGGTGGCGGTGCGTCTCGCGGTGATCGCCGTGGCGACGTATCTCGTCGCTTCGATCGTCGCGCTCGTTATCGAAGGGCGATGGCTCGTCAAGGCCGGCGTTTCGGGCGCCGAGGCCGAGCCCTCGGCGCTGGCGCTCGGTTACCAGGAGGGGACCGGTGTGCGTCTGGACCTTGTCGACTCCGCGATCAACGAGTTGTGGGAGGCGATCGACGCCATGGAGGACCGTGTCTACGAGGAGGACGACGAGTAGGATGACGGCTATGACCGACGCAGCGAAGCCACGGCGCGAGTCCCCGATCCGCGGGAACCTCGAGCGCGCGAGGGCCGCTCTCGAGGAGTCCAAGGCCCTGGGGGAGAGGATGCGTCGCAACCTCGAGGAACAGCGCCGCCTGCTCGACCGTCGTCGGCGCGTCGCCGGAGGCTAGAGCTCGCGCTTTCGCGTATCGCCCCAACCATGTAAGGACCACAACCTTCGTCGCGTTCCATGTAAGGGATACAACGTGGTGCGTTGTTTGCCTTACACAGAAACTTGCCCTCGTCATGGCCGCGGTAAGGCCCTCACCCAATCGAAGCCGTCGGGGGCGGCCTGCCTCATCTCCCAGCCGTCCAGGCGGGCGTCGAGTTCGTCTTCCTCGACGTGACCCAGAACTACGACAGACATCTGCGCGCTGTCGGGGGCCTGGGTGTTCGCCCAGATCTCCCCACTCGCGAACATGTTCGTGAGGCCGCCACCGATCTTCACGTCGGTCACGGACGATCGAAGGGCGCAGAGTTCCTTGGTGTCGGCGAGCCAGAAGACGGAGTAGACGACCCCGGGCTCGCCGGGGGTCCGCCAGCCACTCCCGAACCGCCGCTCATCCGATCCGCTACGCCGCTCGTCCGCAAAGAACTCATCGAGCGTTTGCACGCAGAGAGTGTAGGCCGCCGGCCATCCAGACCTTCAGCACGCCCGTCGGAGGTTCTTGTGGCGTCTGGCCCACCCACCAGGTAGCTGATCGCGACAAGAAAGGGGCTAGGCGATCGGCCGGCCCTCGAAAGGCGTTGAGAGGACGATCGTGGTGCGGGTTGTTACCTCTAGTTTCGCGCGGAGCGCGTCAACGAGGCTCTCCAGGTCCTTCGTCGAGGGCGCACGGACCACCAGCGCGTATGAGTTGTCCCCCGCCACCGAATAGCAGCTCTCGACCATGTCGAACTCGGCGATCTTGGTCGGGAGGTCGGACGGCGTCGTGGGGGAGAGGGCCAGGCTCACGATCGCGGTGATCGGGTAGCCGGTCTGCTCGAGGTCGATCTCGGCCCGGTAGCCCTTGATCACGCCCTTCTTCTCCAGCTTGCGCACCCGATCGTGCACGGCCGACGAGGACAGCCCGACGGTGGCGGCGATCTCCGCGTAGCCCTGCCTGGCGTCGTCCTGCAAGCAGGCCAAGATCTTCAGGTCCTTCGCGTCCATGGACTGGATATCCTTCGGTCCAACTCGTTGAGTACCGGATGATATTCCGTTAGAGTGGGTATGTCCAGGATGGGTGCCTAAACGAGCACCCTCCGAACGCCGATACCAGCAGGAGAGGAGGGACGCGAGTGGCGATACAAGAGACCAACCTGCCGGACGTTCGCAGCGTTCCTCGCACCCTGCGGGCCCACGCCGCGCCGCAGCCTTACGTCTATCCGCCGGCCCGGGAGTTCCTCGAGCCCGACTGGACGCGCCTCCCCGGCTACCGCGACGTCACCGCAGAGGAGTGGACCAGCGCGAAGTGGCAGCGGCAGCACACCGTGAAGAACCTCGACCAACTCGCCAAGGTGTTCCAACACCTCCTTCCGACGGACCTGCTCGAGGACATCCGCCGCGACATGACAGAGCGCGCCACGATGTCGCTCCTCATCCCGCCGCAGATGCTGAACACGATGGACGAGACGGATCTGCGCAACGATCCGATCCGTCACTACATGGCGCCGGCGTACTCGGAGCGGAACCCAACGTGGCCGTCGCATCCGCACTCGGAGCGGGATTCGCTCCACGAGGCCGACATGTGGGCGGTCGAGGGCCTCACGCACCGGTACCCGACGAAGGTTCTGGCGGAGCTGCTGGCGACCTGTCCCCAGTACTGCGGGCACTGCACGCGCATGGACCTCGTCGGCAACAACGTGCCGCAGGTCCTGAAGCACCGCTTCGAGACGAAGAACAAGGAGCGCTACGAGGCGATCATCCAGTACCTGCAGCAGACTCCCAGCGTGCGCGACGTGGTCGTAAGCGGGGGAGACATCGCCAACCTGCCGATCGCGCACCTCGAGGACTTCGTCACGCGCATCCTCGCGATACCGAACATCAAGGACATCCGTCTCGCGACCAAGGGCCTCATGGGACTCCCGCAACACTTCCTGCAGGACGATGTCCTGCGCGGTCTGGAGCGGATGGCTACGAAGGCACTCGAGCACGATGTGGACCTCGCGGTGCACACGCACGTGAACCACGCGAACTCGCTGACGCCGCTCGTCGCGAAGGTGGTGAAGAAGCTGCACGAGATGGGCTTCCGCGACGTGCGCAACCAGGGCGTGCTCATGCGCGGAGTGAACGCCACGCAGAAGGACCTCCTCGACCTCTGCTTCACGCTGATGGATCACGCCAAGGTCATGCCTTACTACTTCTATATGTGCGACATGATCCCGAACGCGGAGCACTGGCGCCTGGCGGTGTGGGAGGCAGAGGAGCTGCAGCACTCGATCATGGGTTACATGCCCGGCTTCGCCACTCCGCGGATCGTCTGCGATGTGCCGTTCGTCGGCAAACGCTGGGTGCACCAGATCGACGAGTACGACCGGGAGCGCGGGATCTCCTACTGGACGAAGAACTACCGCACCGGCATCGAGCACGACGACCCGGAGGCGCTCCTCCGCCGCTACCC
>JBOGXG010000366.1:0-12938 GCA_050694195.1 Actinomycetota bacterium
GGGCCCACCTCTTCGTCGAGGCCGGCTACCTGCAGAGGACCGGTGCCTCTCAACATCGCCTCGAAGGCGATCGGATCCAGACCGATCACCCCGTCGAGGACCTCACCCGTTGCCTGCTCGTACATGCTCATCAGGACCTCGGCCGCGACGGGGAAGTTGGGTGTCAGGTTCACCTGGCGGAACTGAACGAGCGAGGACTGAGGCCCGTAGTTCTCCTCGAACCAATCCGGTGCCTCGACGGGGGCACCGGTCGCCGGCAGTACGTCCTTCGTCGACCCCACCCGCGTCAGACTTACGGCACCATCATCCACGCGGAGTTCGCCGTAGAGACCGATGAGGCCGCCCGTCCCGCGACTCTCCCCGAGTGCCTGGAGGGCCAACATGTAGCGCTGCGGTGACTGCGATCCCATCAGACGAGGGAGGGACGTGAACAGGGCCGCCCCCTTGCGCGCGGTGCCGGCGGCCTCTCCGACCTCAGCCTCGGCTACCTGAAGGGCATCTCTCACGAAGGGGATCTTCGGTGCATCGAGACCCGATATCGCAGCATCGGCTCGCCCGAGGAGATCGGCCGCGTGGCTGACCAGGGGTGTCGCGTCGGTTACGGCGTCAAGATCCACGGTGCCGTCGCGGAATATCGACCCCCCGATGCCTTCCTCCCCGACCTTCAAGGTCGATGCAGCCTCGAGCGCATCGAGGCCGGCTTGGGAGGTGAGGTCGGCTGCATCCGCCATCGCTCTCACGGCGACCGCGTCTGAGCCGACGCCGGGCAGTAGCGAGACCAACCAGAAACTCGGGTGACGCGTCAACGACACCGAGGCCTCGGTGTCGTCCTTGGCGTTCTCCAATGCGTTGCCGGCGGCGGTGAACCGGGCGTCACCGAAAGCTTCCTTGGCCGCCACGAGTCGATCGCCGGCTGCGTGCAGCAAGGCGTCGAGCCTGAAGGTCACGTAGACCGCGTCGGCGACGAGCAGCACGAAGACGACCGCGACGAGAGGCCGAACGATCGAGGCCACGCGTCGACGGCGTTTCTTCCTCCGTCCCGTCGAGGAACGGCGACGACGGCCGGGCTCCCTCGTGGGCGTGCCTTCATCGTCGCGCCACAGCGAGGAACTCACGGAACGAGAGCTTAGAGGAGAAGTTTGGAGGGAAGTGAGCTAGTTCGCCGCTTCCCTTCAGCTAATCGTTCTTCTTAGCCTGGCCGGGAGGCGGACGGTTCCCGCAGCCCCTACCTTCCCTCTGGCCCACACCGTAGGCGGCCTGCGGTGGGCAATCGGCCTGCCTCTCGGCGGCGCTCTTCTTCAGGAGCTGCGTGCGGCCGAGGTCGACAGATGGGTCCCGCTGCGACTGGGCCACGGCGACGAGCGCCACTGCCAAGATCGCGGCAAGAACCAAGATCAAGGAGATACGAACTCTGAGTAATGCCTTCACCATGCTGGATCCCGCCCCTCTACTTCGCGTCTGGTGGCCTCATATTACACAGAAACCCAGACCCTGCCATGGGGTTTTCTAGGAGATTCCGGGTTCCGGCTCTCCGGCGAGCCGTCGCCGCCCCGGCCTCCAGATCGTGACGAGCTCGTAGACCGCCCAGACGAGGGCGGGGAGCAGGACGAACGAGATCCGAACCCACGGGCCGCGGCCGGAACCCAGGAGGAAACCGACCTTCGGGACGGAAAGGGCGACCCGCCCGATCGTGCCGTCGGCGCCGATGTGCCACTCCTCCGTCGTGTTGTTGGCATCGCCTTTGGTCTCGAAGGTGTATTCGTCGCCCGTCACACTCATCGACCGAACGCGGTGGGTTATCAGACGATCCTTGTCGTTGGGGTCGCTGAAGGTGATCACGTCTCCGACGCGCGCGGCGGCGGGTGCTATCGGTCTTTCGATCACGATGTCTCCCATCTCGAGCGTCGGCGTCATGCTCCCGGACATGACCGTGGCGGAGCGGAAGCCGAAGGGAACGAGAAGGATCGGAGCCAAGACGATCCCGAGCAGGAACGCCACGGCGGTCGAGCCGAGGAATATGCCTCCGCGTCTCAGCAGCGCGATCATGTGTTCCTCGCTTCCCATTCGAAGGTCGCGCTCCCCGACGTTCCCTGTGCGCCCGGATCGTTCCCGAGCGTCACGCTGAACCTGTAAACGTGGGATTCGGTCGTCGTCCACGTCTCGGCCGCTCCGGGAGCGTCCACGATCCCTCCCGCGTAGGTCGATGGGTACGAAGAGAGCGGCCCCTGATAGATGACTCCGGCTCCCTGCCCGATGTAGTTCGTTGCGTCGGGTTGGAAACTTCCGCAGCCCGGGAAGGTCGGCGTCGCGTCGATACCCCGTGTGATGGTCAGCGTCAGGTGAGGCGCGATCCCACCGCTGGACGAACCGTAGAGGCGAACGTCGGCATCCAGCGAGCCTCCATAGGTCACCAGGATGCAGCCTAGGGTCGACGAACCCGGACCTGCACTCGACAGCGTAAGCATGGCTCCGCCGGCGTCGTTGTCGGAGATCTGAACCGTGCCGGCCGTGACGTCGTTCGTCGCGTTCGCCGTGGTGCTCCGGAACACGGCGAAGGTGGCCGTGCCGACGAATAGAGCGGCGATACCGACCACGACCAGCGACGCCAAGGCCCGACGTCTCCGATCCACTTACTCCACCTCGGAGTGAAGCTCGAAGATGACGTCTTCGACGCGCCCGCGATGATCCTGCGATCCCGAGACGACTTCGGCGACGACCTTCAAGTCGGCGGTCTCGCCGCTACGGAGCCTCACGACATCCGGATGCATCCCTCGGAGATCGCCGATCGTCCCGCGCATCACGACGCCGCCGTCGTGCGTCGCCGTGAACCGAACGATGTCATCGGAGTAAGCCGTCGAGGGCAAGACGTTGATGCCGACCGAGAGGTCGACACCCGTTTGGTTCCGGACGTGGAGCGTCCCATCTGCTGCGTCGTCTCCCGGCGCCAACCCCGCGCCGCGCAGGAACGGTCCGACCGGCGTGACGTCGAGTTCGCCGGTCGGCATCGAGGCCATCGTGAGATCGAGCCCGAGCGTTCCGCTTCCTCCTTCGACCGGGAACGCGAACAGGGAGACGATGGCGGCGATAAGACCCACGACGATGCCGGATCTCAGCGCCCAACCGTCTCCGCTAGTCCGCATGTTGCCTCCCTGGTATGCAGATGTTGCAGGGACCCGCCCGGTGTCCCTGCAACACCACGCCTCGTTCGTTCTCTACGGTAGGTTCTGCGCTTCCCAGGAGAACGAGTGATCGTCCGTCCCGAGAGGGCCCGTCCCCTGGCCGTTCGCTGCGTTGTTGTCCTGCAGCGTGACCGTGAACCGGTAGACCCGCGAATCCGTTGTTGCCCACGCGTTCCCGTTGCTGTCGGTAGTTGCGAGTCCATTGGTGAAGTTCGAGTGCGTCGCCGCGAAATCGTCAAGCTCGCCGGTGTAGAGCGTGCCGGTGGCAACGAAGTTGGTGCAGGTCGGGAAGACGTCGGAGTTGTCTGCGCCTTCCTCGATCTTCAGGTCGACGTAGTCTCCGAAGGTCCCCGGAGCGGTTCCGTAGAGCTTGACGGCGGCATCGAGCGTTCCCGTGTAGCTGACCTTTATGCACTTCTCCACCGAGGCCAGTGGCTTCTGGTTGGTGAGGTCGTACATCATCTGGGTGCCGTCGTTGTCGCTGATGTAGACGGTGCCTGCCTCGAAGTCGTTGCTCGAGTTCGAGGTGGTGCTGCTGAATGCCGCGAACGTGGCGATCGTCGCCAGAGCGGCCAGAAGGCCAAGGACGACCAGTGTCGCGAGGACCTTCCGAGTCCTGCTCTGCTCCTTGCTCATTCCCTACTCCCTCTCCATCTGCGGGTTTCTCGTCCGCCGCGCTCGGGGCGGCTTTCCACAGATTCGGGAAGGCAAGATGGCGACTTAAGGCCTTACCTAGGCCTTTAGGCGTAGAAACGTCCGATTTCAGCCTTATTAACTAGTTATCTCGCAGCGCGACAGGCCTCCGGCCGATCGGGGTTCAGCCCGATGCCAGCCGGAAGACGACGTCGGCTATCGCGCCCGCCCATGACCTCCAGAGAGGTCTCGTCGACGTTGTCGAGGTCGTCGCAGGCCCGGTGGTAGCAAGGGTCCGCCTGCGCTCCGGCCGTCCCTCCGAACAGGCGCTCCTGGCGCTCGGTCTTGCGGTCGTCGGCTCCGGAGAAGAGACCCCCCACCGGGACACGGGCCTGCAGGAAGGGGCCGTGATCGGAGCGTCCTTCGAGGTCGATGGTCTCGTGAGGCTCGCCCGCGCGATCGAGAGCGGCCTCGAAGGCCGCGGTGATCGCCTCGCCGGCCTCGGGGCCCTGGTCCGCGTAGACGTAGTGCACGTGATTCGAGGACGCAAGCATGTCGAAATTGAGGTAAACGGCGATGTCGTCGACCTCATCGTCGAGCGTTGAGATGTAATGCCGCGAGCCTAGAAGCCCGAGCTCCTCCCCCGCCCAGAAAGCGAACCTGGTAGGCCGTTCGAACGCCGCTCCGGCGAACTCCTCCGCTACCTCGAGGATCGTCGCGACGCCGGAGCCGTTGTCGTTGATGCCGGGCCCGTCGATCACGGAGTCGAGGTGTCCGCCCATCATGACGATGTCACCGTCTCCTCCGTTGGAGTCGGCGATGACGTTCGCCACCTCCTCCCTGCCCGAGGACACCTCCGTCGCGACGTGGATCTCGGCGCCTTCGCCGGCGGCATAGAGGGCGCGACCCGCGGCGTCGGTCGCGGCGACGACGGGGACGTCGATCCCATCGGGGGTGATCAACGTGGGGCGCAGCACGCCGCCATGCCGCGAGTACTCGGGGACGGCGAAGATCACCGCACGAGCTCCGGTCTTCACGGCATTCACGACCTGATCCCGGAAGAAGCACGGACCCGGCCGGAGTAGAGCGACCGACCCGGGGGGCAAGCTCAGCCCATCGCACCCGAGCCCCTCCCGGCCCGTCCCGTCGGGATCGAAGGACGCGGTGGCGAGCGGCGCGGTGACGTCTCCGGCCGCCGAATAGATCATCGCCTTGAAGTCCTTGCCGTCCACGAACCGCCGGCCCCCATGCACCTCCAGCACCGAAGGCCGGAGCTGTTCGAAGACGGGCGCCGAGAACCTCTGCAGGGTGACGTCGTAGCCGGCCTCTTCCAGCCGTCGGGCGACGTACTCCACGGATCCGTCGTAACCGGCGGTGCCCGCGGCACGGTTCCCACCGTTCTCGGTCGCGATTGCGGCCAGGGCCTCGAGATGCTCGCGGATCCTCTCGACGGTGACGGCCCGCCGGGCTTCGGCCGCGGTATCGGGCGTCCGCGGATCGCTCGCGGGCGACTCGATCCCGGGCAGCGATGACCCGTTCCCCGTGCAGCCGACGAAGACGACGAGCGCCGTCGCGACGACGGCCGGGACCCGGAGCATGTGACCTATTACTACACACGTAGTAATAGGTCACAACTCACATCTCCCCGAACCGCCGGGGCGGCCGCGTCGTCTCCCTAATAGGGAGCGGAAGGAGGGCGACATGAAGAAGCCGGCGTCGGGTGTCCTGTTGGCGGCGGGGTTGTTCCTGGGGGCCTGCGGCCCCGCGGGCGACCGAGCGGAGGGGCCGGGAGACACCTTGTTCCTCCAGACCTCGAGCGGGATCGCGACGTTCGAAACGGGAGCGGGGTCGCCGACCTACTCCGGCACCGGAGCCGTTGCATCGTCGGGATGGTCGACCATCGTGCAGGCCACGCTCGTGCAGAGCATCGGGAGAGAAGCGTCGACGCGGATCGAGGCGGTCGATCCCCTCACCGGCAAGATCCTGTGGGAGCGCACGGTCGCGGGACGGCTGCGGGTGAAGGTCGTATCGGAGGACGGCAACCTCGTCGTCCTCGCGCCTAGGAACGAACGCCATCACCTCTTCGGCAGACGGGACACGACGTGGGTGATAGTCGACGCCCGGAAGCGCGGCGCGCGCACGATCGAGATATCGAGGAACGTCGAGCCCGAGGCGTTCTCGACAGATGGCCGGAGCCTCTTCGTGCTTCTCTATACGCCGTCGCGCGCCCCGACCAACTATCAGGTTAGACGTCTCGACCTTGCCACCGAAGGATTGATGGAGGTCTTCACGCCCGACGCCCATCTTCAGAAGTCGATGCGCGGGACCGCTCGCATCCAGGCGATGAGCCCGGACGGAACCCGTCTCTATACCTTGTACACGGTAGGGCGCGGGCGCCGGGCCCATGCGTTCATCCATACGCTCGACCTCGAGCAGCTGTGGGCACATTGCACGGACCTTCCGCATAAGTTCGCGCGCGCGAACGAATGGTCCACCGACATCACCGTTAGCGCCGACGGAGAACGAGCCTACATAGTCGACTCCGCGTTGAGGGCGGTCGCGGAGATGGATACCGAAGCGCTAGAGGTCACACGCACGGCGCGGGTGGACTTCGGAGGCGGGTCATCGACGCATGCGATCACCGGCCCCCGCGATGCTCTGTACGTGTCCAGTGGTCGGCACCTCACCGCCGTCGATCCCGAGACCCTGGTGGAGGGCCGCTCCTGGAGCATGGAGCAACGCATCACCGGGGTCCAGACGGGAGCCGGCGGCACGCGGCTATACGTCGGTCTCCGGAACCGGGTCGAGATCCTCGATCCCGTAACCGGCCGGGCCATGGCGAGTCTCGATCCACCGGGCGTGCAACGCATCGCGCTCCTGGGGACCGGCGCTCGCCGGATGGACGATTACCAGAGTCTCACCTGCGCTTGCTAGCGCCAGAAACGTCCCCGCGCGCGGCATGATTGAGGGATGAGGATAGTCGTCGAGGCCATGACCGATCCGGATTGGCCGCGGGTTGCGGAGATCTACCGTGACGGCATCGCGACGGGCGATGCGACGTTCGAGGCGGCCGTGCCGTCGTGGGATGGATGGGATCGCGAGCACCTCGAGAGGCCTCGCCTCGTCGGCCGGCGGGCCGGGGAGGTCCTCGGATGGGCTGCTCTTTCGCCCGTGTCCGACAGGTGTGCATACGGAGGCGTCGCGGAGGTCAGCGTCTACGTATCTCCCGACGCGTGGGGAACCGGCGTGGGCCGGGCGCTCCTCGAGGAACTCATCCGGGCGTCCGAGGCCGCCGGGATATGGACGCTTCAGGCCGGCATCTTCCCGGAGAACGCCGCGTCGATCGCCCTCCATGAGCGCTGCGGTTTCAGGACCGTGGGCGTTCGCGAGCGCCTCGGCGAGATGAACGGACGATGGCGCGACGTCGTGATGCTCGAACGGCGAAGCAACGTCGCCGGCGTCTAAGCACTAAGCGAGCAGCTTGTCCAATCGCGCCCGCGCCGCGGTCAGCGACTTCGCCCGTCGTCGCCAACCTTTCCATGGGTCGCCGGACCTCTCCAACGTGGCGACCGCGTTGTCCATCCGGTAGCGCTGGGGGCCCAGTTTCCGGTCACCAACCTCGTCCCAGGAGATCGGCATGGACACGGGCGCACCGGGACGGGCGCGCACGCTGTAAGGCGCCACCACCGTTTGTGCGTACGCGTTCCTCATGTAATCGAGGAAGAGCCGACCCTCGCGCTTCGCCTTGCGGGACTCGATCGTGACGAGTCGCGGCGCGTCTGCGGCCACGACCCCCGAAGCGTCCTGCGCGAACGCGCGCGCCGTTTCGAAGTTCGCAGCCCGATCGATCGGGACGACTATATGGAGCCCTCGCGATCCACTCGTCTTCACGAACGACACGAGGCTTAGCTCATCGAGGAGGTCGCGTACGAGCCCGGCAACCTTCTGTACCACCTTGAAGTCGTCGCCGGCCGGGTCGAGATCGAAGACCAATCGATCCGGGTGGTCGATCGCGTCGGCGCGACTGAGGCTCATGTGCATCGTGATGGCCGCCTGGTTGGCGAGGTAGGCGAGCGTCGCCTTGTCGTTGCAGACGACGTGGGCCACCTCCCCGCCCTTCTTGGGGATCGCCACCCGCCGGATCCAATCTGGGAAGTAATCGGGGGCTCCCTTCTGGAACCAGCGCTTACCGGCGATCCCGTCGGGATAGCGCTCGAGCGTGAACAGGTGGTCTTTCACCTGCGGCACCATGACGTCGCCCACGCCCAGGTAGTAATCGACGAGGTCTCGCTTGGTGATGCCGTCGGGGAACAGCACCTTGTCGGGCTTCGTGATCGCCACGCTGCGACGCCCCACCTTTATCTCGCTCACCCGGGTTCTCTACCACCTCCACGCCCCCCGGTCCGGGCCGCGGCAGGTGGGGATCGCCCTTCGAGTTCGACCTAGGAAAAGAGACGGTCAGCTTCTAAGCTGGTATGGCTATGCGCACACGACAAGGTCCTCGTGGCGATGTGGCGAGCAGCGGAGTGGCCCCGGTCCTCGAACCCGCACTCCGTTCGGTCCTCGGCCAGCATCCCGCGGTCGGGTTGAGATTCTGGGACGGTTCGACGATCGGCCCGGCGGACGGGAGATCCGCCGTTGTCGTCCGCTCCCCCGACGCGCTGCGGCGTCTCCTCTATGCGCCGAACGAGCTCGGGTTGGGTCGTGCCTACGTCGCAGGCGAGCTGGACGTCGAGGGGAGCGTGTTCGATGTCCTGAGGCTCCGCGACGCGCTCGGCGCGCCGGAGGACAACGTTGCGATCGACCTCGGCCCTCACTTCCGCTCGAAGCTGCTGGCCGCGATGAGGAAGGTCGGCGGCCTGGGTCTTCCGCTGCGTCCTCCTCCGGAGGAAGCGCGGCTGCGAGGGCGATTGCACTCCAAGGGGCGAGACGCTCAAGCGATCTCTCATCACTACAACGTCTCGAACGACTTCTATCGCCTCGTTCTGGGCGAGAGCATGACCTACTCCTGCGCCTACTACGCGGACGACCACATGTCGCTCGTCGATGCTCAGCGCGCCAAGTACGAACACATCTCACGGAAACTCGGGCTCACCGCGGGCATGCGGCTGCTCGACGTCGGCTGCGGATGGGGCGGGATGCTGCTGCACGCCGCCGAGAACAATGGCGTGCACGCGGTGGGCATCACGCTGTCTCGACCTCAAGCCGAACTCGCCCGCGCACGCGTCGAACGAGCGGGCCTCGCCGAACACATCGATGTGCGCGTGCAGGACTACCGGGATCTCCGCGGCGAGCGCTTCGATGCGATCTCCAGCATCGGGATGTTCGAGCACGTAGGCGTCGCCCGGCTCGAGGCTTACTTCAGCGCGCTCTTCGGGGTGTTGGAGGAGGGGGGACGCCTGCTCAACCACGCGATCTCACGCCCTCCCGGTACCGCTTCCAACAAGCACTCGTTCGCATCGCGCTTCGTCTTCCCAGACGGCGAACTGCAGGAGGTGGGCTCCGTCGTGAGCGCGATGCAAAGGCAGCGCTTCGAGGTCCGAGACGTCGAGTCGCTACGGGAGCACTACGGTCGCACCCTCCGCTCATGGGTCGCCAACCTCGAGTCCCAGTGGGACGAGGCACAACGCTTGGTCGGATCGGGCAGGGCGCGGGTGTGGCGGCTCTACATGGCGGGATCCGCGCTCGGGTTCGAGGCCGGACGTTTGAACCTGCATCAGGTTCTTGGCGTGAAAACGAGGGTCGGCGCGAGCCACATGCCCCCGACGCGCGCGTCGCTCTACGCCTGACTCACCTAGGGTTGTTGGATGGCGCAAGACGAACGGCTCCGTGCTCTGTACGAACTGCCCCTCGATCGATTCACTCCGGCCCGCAACGAACTCGCCGACGCGCTGAAAGGAGAGGGGGACACGGCCGAGGCGAAGAAGGTGCGCTCGCTTCGGAAACCTTCGATCGCGGCGTGGACCGTCAACCAACTAGCGCGGCGCCACGCAGATGAGCTCGACGCGCTCCTAGCCCTCCGCGACCGGTTGGCGTCGTCCGACGCGGACGAGGTTCGCGAGGCTTCGGCGGAGCGCCACCGATCGATCGCCGAGCTGACCGAGAAGGCGAGGAAGATCCTCGAAGATGCCGGCCACTCCGCCGCGGCCCAGACCCTGGCGAAGGTCTCCGGCACCCTTTACGGCGGGGCGACCGAAGACGAGCGTGCCGCCCTGCGAACCGGAACGCTCGCGCGCGAGCTCGAACCCGGCGGATTCGGCGACATCTCCGGATCGATCGACGCCGGCGGCACGACGGGGTCATCGCGGACCACCGAGCGCGCGGCGACGGCGCGGGATGAGACCGCCCGAAGGAAGCGAGAGGAGCTCGAGGCGCAACTAGCGGAGGCCGACGGCGCGGCGGCAGAGCTCGACAAGGCGGCTCGTCGAGCCGCCCGCGCCGCCGACGCCGCGCAGAGCGAGGCTCAAGCGGCGCGCGAACGAGTCGAGCGACTCCGAACACGGGTCGAACGGCTGCAGGGGTAGGGCCCGACGCGGCGGCGCGACGCGAGCGGCAGCGCATCGGGAGGTATGCAGGGGGCGAGGCGGTTGGAGATCATCCTGTTCGGGGGGAATCAGGGTCCGCCGTGAGCCCCCTGCTCGACTCCTCCCCGCATGTACCCGCGAACCCGGGCTCCAAGCCCTGCGAAGGTCGGAGATCGCTCGGCCGAAAGGGGGAAGACCAGGGGGGCTCGTCGAACCCCCTCCCCAGGCAGCAGAGGGGCCGCTAAGCTCGGAGCGGCGAAGGCAGCAGCGATCGGGGGCGGGATGAGGCGGACGGGGTTGATCTCCATAGTCGTGGCCAGCTCCTTCCTCATCGCCGCGGCGTGGATGCCTGCCTCTCCCAGGACCACCGGTGTGCTGCCCGAGGTCGATATCGACACGATCCTCGAGATGGCCGGAGTGGACGCGCCCGAGCTCGGGACCGGCTTGTTGATACATATCGATTGGCCCGTCGAGGCGCCGTTCGAACTCGACGGCGTGGAGCTCAGCTCCCTCACCGTCAACATCACCGAGACGGGGGTCGCCGAGACACACCAGGCACTTGCCGCGTCGGAAACGAGTGGGAAGAACGCGTCGAAGGAATGCTCGGATAGGGCGTTCGTGCGAACCGGTCCGCGCTGGCCCGCCGACGCGTTCCCGATCGTGTGGCGTTTCAGGAAGAGCTCGGGCCCCGCCGGCATCGATCGGTCGGATCTGATCGATCAACTGGAGGCGGCGCACGAGTCGTGGGAGCAGCCGCGGTCCACGTGTGCGAAGAAACCGGAGATCAAGTTTTCGTTCCGGTACGCGGGGAAGACGGCCAAAGGCATCAAGTACGACGGCACCAACACGATCGACTTCGGATCGTTGGGGGGCCGCGCCATCGGGATGAACTACATCTGGTACAAGGACGGCAAGTTCCTGGAAACGGACCTACGGCTGAACAAGGCCGACTACAAGTGGACGATCCGACCCAGAGCAAAGCGGAAGTATCACGTGATCAACGTGGTCACTCACGAGTTGGGCCATCAGGTGGGTTTGGAGGATCTGGGCGATCCGCATGGACGGTTGACGATGTTCGGGCGCTCCCGCCGGGGGGAGAGGAGCAAGGTAACCCTCGGTCGTGGCGACCTCAAGGGCGTGGACGCCCTGTCTCCTTAGCGCTCACCGACCGGCTTCGACGTCTCCGCTTCGTCCCTCAGGTCCACGGTCGCTTCGGTCAAGTCGATCTCGCGGGACCCGCCACCCTCTGGGGTCAAGAGGGCCAGCACCTGGCCGAGCGCGGCGTCCGCCGGGACCGAGTAGAGCTCGGTCAGAGCGCGGAACCTCTCGAGCGAGATGCTGCGCTCCCCTCGCTCGTATCCGCTTAACGCGGACGCCTTGAACTGGCCCTGGGAAAGTTCCTGGACGCCGTGCAGGGTGAGGCGTCGCTCGCTCCTCAATCTCCTGAGTATCCGACCCACGGCTACAGGAAAATCCATGCCTTCAGCCACCTTTGCTCGGGGGATGAAAAACGATTATGCCCACTAGGTCGATGGCATAACAAGCACTTAACAGAGTAGGCCAGATCTGTTGAATCCGAGCCCGCCGGGCTCCCGTTGCCCGAGGCTCAGGCCTCGGGCGATGTGATTCCCGTGGCCTCCGGTTCACAGCTGTGGCACTCGAGCTCGAGCGTGGCGTGCTCGATCCCGAACGTGGTGGCGAGCATCCCCTTGATGCGGTCTCCGTGCTCCTGGGCCTCGTGCAGGGTGACCTCCCCCTTGAGGACGACGTGGGCCGAGAGGGCGGGAACGTCGGAGGCGATGTTCCAGGTGTGCAGGTGATGAACGTCCTCCACGGCGCCGTCCCGAGAGATCGCGCGTTCGACCTCCTCCGAGTCCATCCCGCGGGGGGTGCCCTCGAGGAGGACGTGCACGGTCTGGCGCAGGAGGACCCACCCCGACCAGAGGATGAGAGCCGCGATCGCGAGCGAGGCCAGGGGGTCGGCGCGCGGTTCATCCCAAACGAGAACCGCGATCCCGGCAAGCACGGCCGCGACCGAGCCGGCCGCGTCCAACATCATGTGGAGGGTGGCGCCGCGCATGTTGAGGCTCGCGCCCGCCCGGCGCGCCAGCATGATCGCGCTGACGACATTGACCGCGAGGCCGACGGCGGCGACGATCAACAAACCGCCGCCCTCCACCTCCGCGGGATCGTCGAGACGTCCGACCGCCTCGAATACCACCCACGCGGCAACCGCCACGAGCAGGAGGGCATTGGCGAGAGCGCCGAGCACCTCTACCCTCTGGAGCCCGTAGGTGTGCCGCGCCGAGGCCGGACGCTCCATCAGTCGTTGAGCGGTGAGGGCGATGGCGAGCGCGGCGACGTCCGAAGCCATATGGCCTGCGTCGGCCAGCAACGCCAGCGAGCCGAACGCCAGGCCCCCGACGACCTCGACCACCATGAAGACCCCGTTGGCGCCGAGCGCGATGGCGAGGGCTCGTCGCTGGGACGCGCGGGTCGGCCGGGGCCCCACGTGGACGTGGGGATGGGCGTGGCTCACCCCCCAACCCTAATGGGGGGGTTACTTGACCTTGTAGGTCTCCGTTTGGGCTGCGGTGTCGAT
>JBOGXG010000367.1:0-4074 GCA_050694195.1 Actinomycetota bacterium
ATCGAGTAGATGTCGTGATGGGGCGGGGGAGAGATCAGCGCAACGCCGGGGACGGTGTGACGCAGTCTGGCGATCTCGGTCGAGACCTTCTTGCCCGGCAACTGACCGCCTTCGCCCGGCTTGGAGCCCTGGGCCATCTTGATCTGCAGTTCGTCGGCGGAGGCGAGGTAGTAGGGAGTAACGCCGAAGCGCCCGGAGGCGATCTGTTTGATCGAGCAGTTGCGGTGGTCGATGAACCGATCGGCGTCCTCGCCGCCTTCACCGGAGTTCGCCCTCCCTCCGATCAGATGCATGGCTTGCGCGAGCGTCTCGTGAGCCTCCGCCGATAGCGCGCCGTGGGACATGGCACCGGTCGAGAAACGCGCGGTGATCGAACGGACGTCCTCAACCTCGTCGAGAGGAACGGCCGGTCCCGCCGGCTCGAACGCGAGGAGATCGCGTGGTTCCGTTGGGGGCCTGTCACTGACGAGTTCCGAGAAGCGCGCGTAGGCCGCGTCGTCGCCGGCCACGGCGCGCCGAAGAGCATGTGCGGCGGACATCTCGGCGGTCTCTACCGTGACCCCGTCATCTGTCAGGCCGACCACCTCATGAAGGGCCCCCACGACGTCCGGGTTCAGAGCGTGGTACTCCCCGCCCTTCTTGAACTTGATCGAACCGGGATGGGCCAAGACGGGCTTGCGGACGAAAGCCGCTCGGTGACGCTCGAGCACGTCCGCCGCTATCGCATCGAAGCCCAACCCCCCGAGCGGGGAGGCGACGCCGGTGAAACAGAGTTCCATCACCTCCGGCGCGAGGCCGATGGCCTCGATGATCTGCGCCGCTCGGTACGAGTCCAGCGTCGAGATCCCCATCTTCGACATGATCTTCAGCAAGCCATCCTCGATCGCGCGGAAGTAGCGAAGTTGCGCTTCTGCCAGAGAGACGTCACCACCGAGTCGGCCGTTCCGCGCGAGGTCCACTATCGACTCGAGCCCGAGACGCGGACAAACCGCGTCGGCCCCGTTCGTCAGGAGGCACGCGACGTGATGTGACTCGCGAGGCTCGTCGGCGTCTACGACGATGCTGGTTTGCGAACGGAGTCCCGCGGCGAGTAGCTGATGGTGAACGCTTCCGGCCGCGAGGGACGACGGGACGGGAACGCGGGCGGCGTCGACCGACCCATCGCTAACCACGAGATAGGGAGAGCCACCTCGTACCGCGGCGATGGCCTCTTCCGCGATGCGCCGGCAGGCCCGCTCCAGACCGGCGGGGCCCTCGTCGACGCCGAAGGTTGCGTCGAGGACGGTTGCGCCTCGCTCCACGAGCTCGTCCACCGCGCTCGGGAAGAGGAGGAACGTCGGGTACTGCCGCAGTGCCGCTGCCGCCGGGTTCTCCCTGAGGAGGAAGTCGCGCGCCCCCAATCTCGTGCTGAGCGACATCACGTGCCGCTCGCGAAGGTGGTCGATCGGCGGGTTCGTGACCTGTGCGAAGCGCTGCTTCAGATGGCCGAATATCGGTCGCGCGAACGCGCTGAGCGGGGCCTGAGCCGTGTCGTCGCCCATCGACGACGTCGGTTCATGACCTTCGATCGCCATGGGTCTGATGACGACCGTGAACTCCTCCTTGGAGTAGCCGGAGGCGACCTGACGTGGAAGGACGGGTCGCTCAACGTCGGTGAGTGGAGAACCTTGATCGGCCTCGTCCATGTGCTCCGTCACCCAGTCGCCGTAGGGGCGTCGCATCGCCAGCCGCGCCTTGATCTCGAAGTCCTCGAGCACGCCGCCTTCGCTGGGGTCGACCGAGAAGATCTGCCCGGGCCCGATGCGCAGTCGGCGCACCCGCCCGTGGCCGCGCGTCGCGATCGCGCCCGCTTCGGACGAGCAGGCGACCAAGCCGTCGTCACACACAGAGATGCGGAGCGGTCTTAGGCCGTTCCTGTCGAGCGCGGCGGCGACCTTGCGGCCGTCGGAGAAGACGAGACCGGCGGGACCGTCCCACGGCTCGATCAAGCATGCGTGATAACGAAAGAAGTCGTGCACCTCCGGATCGATGCCGAGCACGTCCTCCCATGCAGGTGGAACTAACATCGACATGCCGTGACGGACGTCGCGGCCCCCACGCGTCAGAAGCTCGAGTGCTTCATCGAGCATCTGTGAGTCGGAGCCGCGTGTGTCGATCACCGGACGGAGCAGATCCTCGGGGGCGAGGTCCACCGATCCCAGCCGGCCCTCGCGTGCGCGCATCAACGCGACGTTCCCACGGATCGTGTTGATCTCGCCGTTGTGACCGAGGAACCGGAAGGGTTGAGCTCTTTCCCAAGTCGGCGCGGTGTTCGTCGAGTAGCGCTGGTGGAAGATCGCGAACCACGCCTCGTACCTGTCATCGGCGAGATCCGGATAGAAGGCGGCTAGTTGGTCGGCCGCGCACAGACCCTTGTACGTGATCGTGAGGAAGGAGAAGGACGCCACGTAGAGGCGGAGCCCCTCGGCGGCGCTCGTCTTCTCGACACGACGCCTCGCGCGGAAGGCCCGCCGCTCGCCCTCCTCGATGTCGGTGCCCAACGGCCGGATGACGATCGCCTGCTCGATCAGCGGGGCGGTCTCCCGTGCCCTCGCGCCCAGTGCCGTGGGATCCACAGGAACCTCCCGCCAGCGGGCGACCTCCAGGCCCTCCGCTCGACAGGCATCCTCGACCGGGGAGCGGTGCTCCCCCGGGCGTTCGGGATCGGCGAAGACCATCGCCCCCCCGAGCCTGTCGGCCTCGCTGCCGTCGGTAGCGAGTAGCGCCCGCGGCAGGGGGAGGAGAACCCCAGCCCCGTCCCCGGTGAGGGCATCGGCCGCGACCGCCCCGCGGTGCTTGACCCGGCACAGAGCCTCGAGGGCGGTATCGACCATGCCGCGCGACGGGCGGCCCCGGGAATCGGCAACGAATCCGATGCCGCAGGCGTCGCGTTCCTCGGCGACGAAGGGGGAGTGGGGCCGGGCCATAGTCTCCTTCCGGGCATAGAAAAACGGCGCTCGGGCCGAGCGCCGTTGCTCAATCTCTCGTGCTTCTGGGGGCACGATAGCGGGCCGTGCCGCGGGGGTCAACAAACCCCGGAAGGTTCGGTCTGGCTTGGGCGTTATATTAGGTGCCCCTAACGACGGGGGGCGGACGCCCGGACGGAGTGACGGAAACGATGCTGGACATCAGATCGGCGACTCGGAGGCACGTGTCGCTCGGGGTGCGCTCGTCGACCGAAACCGTGAGGGCGAGAGGGCTTCTCAAGTCCTTCGGAGGGGTCGGAGTGCTGAAGGGCATCAACCTCGACGTCCCCTCGGGGTCCCTCGTCGCCGTCCTCGGCCCCAGTGGGTGTGGAAAGACAACGTTGCTCCGAACCATCGCCGGCCTCGAGCGCCCGGACTCGGGCACCATCGAGATCGGGGAACGAACCGTCAGTGGCCCGGGGGTTTTCGTGCCGCCCGAGCGTAGACGGGTCGGGATGGTGTTCCAGGACTGGGCCCTCTTTCCTCACCTGAACGTTGCCGCCAACGTCGGGTTCGGCCTCCCCCGGAGGGAGAGACGTTCTGATCACGTGCTGGACGTTCTGCGGATGGTCGATCTGGAGTCGTTCGCCGACCGCATGCCGGCCACACTTTCGGGCGGGCAGCAGCAGCGGGTCGCGCTCGCTCGCGCGCTCGCCTACCGGCCTTCGGTGATCCTTCTGGACGAGCCGTTCTCCAACCTGGATGCGACCCTTAGGGCACAGATCCGGCTTGAGGTGCAGAACGTCCTTCGCGATCTGAACGTCACGACCGTCTTCGTCACCCATGACCAAGAGGAAGCGTTCTCGATCGGTGAATCCGTTGCAGTGATGTTCAAAGGCATGGTGGATCAACAGGGAAGCCCGGTCGACATCTATGAGGCTCCCACCACGCGCCGCGTCGCGGAATTCATCGGCGACGCCAACTTCTTCCCGGCCGAGGCGCGCGGTTGGGTTGCCGAGACCAGGCTTGGGGACATCCCCCTGCGGCGAGAGCTGTACGGCAGCGTGGAAGTGATGGCGCGCGCGGAGGAGGTGATCGTTCACGAGGGGGATAGCGCAACGATCAGAGA
>JBOGXG010000368.1:0-1559 GCA_050694195.1 Actinomycetota bacterium
CAGTTACACCGAGGGGTCGCAGCGTCCACCCTCGAGAGAAAGCGACCCCTGTGGCCGACATCCATGACTTCCTTCGCTTCGTCGTCGAGCACAAAGGCTCCGATCTCCATGTGAAGGCGGGTAGCCCGCCGATGGTCCGGGTCAACGGACAACTGATGCAGACCGACTTCTCGTCGTTGACCGCGCCCGAATGTGCAAGCGCCGCGGACACCCTCATGAACGACGAGCACAGGGCAGAGCTGGAGCAATGGGGCGAGGTCGACTTCGCCTATTCCGAGCGGGGCGTAGGCCGCTTCAGAGTCAACATCCACCGCCAACGGGGAAGCCTGGGACTCGCAGCGCGCCTGGTTCTTCCGGGGGCGCCGGAATTCTCTACCCTCGGGTTCCCTCCCGCCGTCGAGCAGCTCGCGAACGAGCATCGGGGCCTGCTGCTTGTCACCGGACCGACATCATCGGGGAAGACGACGACTACGGGAGCGGTGATCAATCACATCAACGCCACCCGCGCCTGCCACATCCTCACGATCGAGGACCCGATCGAGATCCTGCATAACGACATCAAGGCGGCCGTGACCCAGCGGGAGGTCGGCCAGGACACATCGGGATTCGCGAAAGCCCTTCGGGCCGCGATGCGTCAGGACCCCGACGTGATCTTCGTGGGTGAGATCCGGGACTTCGATACCTGCCAGGCCGCCTTACAGGCGGCCGAGACGGGGCACTTCGTCGTGGCAACGCTCCACACCACCGACGTTGCCGAGACGGTCAACAGGGTGATCGATTTCTTCCCACCGCATCAGCAGAAGCAGACCAGGGTCGCCCTCGCCGGATCGCTGGCAGGGGTCATCTCGCAGCGCCTCCTGCCGCGGGTCGGAGGGGGCCGCGCCGCGGCGCTCGAGATCATGGTCATGAACGGCCGGATCAGGGATCTCGTCCTCGATCCCGAGAAGACCCACATGATCCACGACATCATCAAGGACTCCTCCTTCTACGGCATGCAGACGTTCGATCAGGCTCTCTTCGGCCTCTACCGCCAAGGGCTCGTGTCCTTCGAGGACGCCCGGGCGGCGGCGACCAACGCGCACGACTTCGAAGTGGCGCTGAGGGCGGAGGGCCTCCAACCGGTCTAGGTCGAACCCCCCACCCTGCGAGCCCCGGATTTTCCTTGCTTTTCGCGACCTCCTGAGCAATAGTCATAAAAGACTAGTTACACCCGTCCCACAGGGGAAATGAACTCATCGTCGTCATGGGTCAGAGGGGGTCGAGGATGGAAAGCGATAGCAAGGACAACCAGACCTCCGTCCCGGAGGAAAGATCCGGGAGGAGAGCCCGATTCACGGAAGCGCAGCGATCGAACCTTACGAGGCTGATCAAAGGATCACGCTTCTCGGTCGCCCCCGGCACTGATCTAACCGGCCAGAAAGTCACCGGCAAGCCCATCGGCTAGCCGGAGGGCTGGGGGACCGAAACGGCCGCATCTCTTTCCGGAGAGATGCGGCCGTTTCTTGTCTCCACCCCCCAACGCGCCGGGCCTACGCCGAAGTTAGAGCTCGATATTGCTC
>JBOGXG010000369.1:0-3320 GCA_050694195.1 Actinomycetota bacterium
GGCTGTCCGACGACGTCATCGACGTCATCGCTGATCACGCCTACACCGCCGGTTCGCCCCGAACGTACGCGGCGATGTTCCACATGGGAGGCGCCGTCGCCCGAGTCCCTGACGACGCCACCGCCTACCCAGGTCGCGACGTGGCCCACAACATCGTCGTCGACGCCGCGTGGCTCCCTGACGAGTCCGGCGAGCGCGCCGCCGCCGAGACCGCCTGGGCGCGCGGTTTCCTCCAAGCTCTCGAGTCGCACCGCGCCGGGGTCTACGTCAACTTCCTCGATTCCGACGACGACACCGGCCGCGTTCGCGAAGCCTATGGCGATCGCATCTACCCACGACTCGCCGAGGTTAAGGCCAAGTACGACCCCGACAACGTGTTCCACCACAACAAGAACATCCGCCCGGCTGAGCGTGGCCTACGGCGATCGACGTCGTGGACGGTGGCTCCACGGACCCGGGACGAGAGCGGGTGAGCGGGTTCGCATTATGGGCGGTTGGGTGGAGCTGATTGATCGGTGCGCGAACCGCGTCGGTCCCGTGTTCAGCGCAGGGCCTCTCGATATCTCTCCACAGCGACGATCAGACGAAAATCACAACGAGCCTTCCGGACCCACTTTCCGTGGCCGAGTCCCATGACTGGCCCTCGGCCTCTTCCAGGGCACGATGGCGAACCGATCTCTTGAACCCGGACAGGCACGACCGAAGCCGCAGACGCGATCGTCACCGCGATCCACGAAGGTAGTTAGTCACCGTGGCCGAGGCGAGTGCCGAACTGAAGCGCGCCATCGCCTTCGTGCACGCGATAGAAGAGCGCAGCTACACGCGTCGCGAACCGTGGCGCGACGGCACCGCCTTCTTCCACGATAGGTCCGTGTCAAATGGGTCATGAACTACCTCCGCGTCGAGGGGGACGTTTCCACAGCGACGGCCCCGGATGTTGCCGAGGAGGCCCATCGGGAACAGGGGGGGCCGGGCTCGGTCATCGCAAGATCCCGGCTGCACCGAACGAAGCGGCGATCCGTCTCATTTCTTCAGCGTGGCCTTGTCTACGCTCTTTGTTGCTCCGCCGTGGAAGGTTCCGAGCGCGGTCCACGCCGTGACCCCGGAGATCACCGAGCCGTCCTTGACCCCGAGATTGTCGAGGGGGACCGAGAAGACGATCCCCTCGCCGGTGGTCCCGAAGCCGCCTCTGAGATCGGCCACTTTGGTGCAGAGAACTGCGCCGTCGGGACAGGAGAAGAGCCCGAAGGCTGCGGTGGTCTTGCCATTGGGGCCGAGCCCGGTGGAGGCGGAGCGGATCTCGTAGGCCTTCCCATCGAGCGTGAATGACATCCCGTAGACGGCCCCGGCGGTGACCGCCGCCAGCGCCGGGGTGCGAGGCATCGACTCTAGCTCCAGGACGACGTAGATGTCATTCAGCAGCGGGCGGTAGGAGATGCGGGCGCCGAGGAGCTCGCCCACTTGACCCAGCTTCGGCGCAAGTCCGTCGGGGACCGCATCTTCGATCCAGACGGTCCCGGTGCGAGCGAAAGCGGGAACGCCGTCCACCGAAAGACTACGCGCCTGGTGAGAGGCGACAAGATCCCCGACCGATAGGGGAAGTCCACGATCTCTTACGAAAACGTCCATCGCACTGTTGGTGTCATGGGGCACCGCCATGCAGTCGTCGTGCGCGAAGAACGTCACATAACGACCGGTCGGGCTGATTGATTGGGGCGAGGTTCCGAGTGTACAAGGCGGAAGGCTGCCATCGTAAGCGCGGGACACGATGTCCAGCATGCCTGTAAAGCGGTCGTGGACGACGGACGAAGTTCGAGGACAGCAAACCGCCCAGCTGGGATCATCGCCGGGCACGAGCCCATCCGCGGTGGCATGGAATGCCACATGGCGACCGTTGTCGCTGATGTCAACAGCCCACCCGTTCCCGTACAGCCCCGGGGAAACACCAAGAAATCCGATGCCCTGACCCCCATGCCAGTTGACCGAGACTTTCTCCGTGCGGTGAGTCCTGCGGTCATGCACGAAGACGTCTCCGGAGTCCAAGGCGCCGCGGGCATCGTTCGGAACGAGTTGATTGCTGGTCGATTGAAAGGCAACGAACCGCCCGTCATGGCTTAGGGCTGGGGTCGTAGTTGTCCCAAGAGCTGGCTCGAGGACCACCTCCGTACCATCGCTTGCCACAGATACTCGCTCCGTTTCACCGTTCACTCGGTTGTGGACGAAGATGTCTCGACTCTCGTTCGTGTCATCGGGAACAAGGTTGTCCGCTGTGCTATCGAAGGCCACCAGAAGTCCATCAGCGCTGATCGCTATCGGGGTGGGGTTTTCCTCATCCCCCCCCTCGCC
This sequence comes from Actinomycetota bacterium, assembly GCA_050694195.1. Classification (GTDB taxonomy): domain Bacteria; phylum Actinomycetota; class CADDZG01; order CADDZG01; family WHSQ01; genus JBOGXG01. The sequence continues at coordinate 2,347 of JBOGXG010000369.1, forward strand.
GAAGGTACCGAAGCCCGGAGAAGGTCCGTTGCCCTGTTTTCCCCGGGAAGAGACCGAGCTGATTTCGGTCTTGCCCGTCTTACGGTCATGCACGAAGACATCCCATGCATCATTGTCATCCTCCGGCACGAGATTGTCGGCAGTACTGGCGAAGGCAACGAAGCGACCGTTGGCGCTGATCCCATGGTTACCTACCGAGCATTCGAGTACTGCTGTGGGATTGCTTCGACTTGACTGGTCGCCCTGAGAAGAAACCGAAACCCGACGCACGATCCCGGTTGTGGTGTCGCTGACGAAGACGTCGCGCGCGAGGTTGGTATCGCCGGGAACAAGGTCGGTGGCGCAGCTATTGAAGGCCACGTAGCGACCATCGTCGCTAATGGTCGGTCTATGTGAGCCCACGATGGATGGGTCTGGATTAACGGGAGGTGGGCCACCCCTAGCCAGGCATATGCCGGTCCCCGGTAATCCGTGAGGATTGATAGAGATCAGTCTGATTTGTCTCGTTCGGCGATCCTTCAGATAGACCTGAGATGCACCGTTGTTACCGGTTGAGACCAAATCTGGCGCATCGCTCTGGAACGCGACGAAACGACCGTTACCAGAAATGGACGAATTCCGACTCCCGTAGGTGCTGGTGGCGGCCTGTGCACCATTTGAGGCTGTCGACACCCTCTCGGTGTTTCCTGGCCGGACGTAGGCGCCGCTCGGCGGGGCGATTCTTCCGAGCAGAATCAGTGCCACCAGTATCGACCAGGGTAACAACCTTGAGCTGCTTCGAGCCATCCTGAGCTCCCTCATAATTGTTTGGACACGGCCGCCGTCCATACCTCAGGTAAATTCTGCGGAGGCAGCCAAATGAGAACGCTAGCCTGAACTGGCCCCACCCCACGGCGGAAAACGATCACCTGAATTGGCCCCACCCTGCGCCCTAAGACCCCCACCATTCGAGCTGTGCGAAATGGCTCGGCTGG
>JBOGXG010000370.1:0-4101 GCA_050694195.1 Actinomycetota bacterium
CGACCGCCCGGCCCGTAGCGGCGCAGAAGGCGGGGTAGTCCACCGACGCCTCGGAGTCCGTGCCGAGGTCGACCACCTCGTGGCCCAGCCCCGCGAGATGTTTCGCGACGGCCGTCTTCAGGGGGTAGCCGGCGTGGTCGGCTCCGAGAGCGATCTTCACGGAAGCATCCTATGGCCGGCGGACCGGCGAGACGAGGCTCTTCAGGCCCCGGTTCCCTCCCCGGTCGGCGCCGCCCCCGGCGGCCGCAGCCATCGGATCAATCCGTCGACCCCTTTCCGGATGTCGGCGAAGCAGCGCTCGTAGGTGCCCATACCGAAGCCCATGGGATCGTCGAGATCCAGAGCCCTGCGCCACTCGGGCCGGCGCGCGGCCAGCATCCCGCCGATGCCACGATCGCCGGGCGAAAGCTCCGCGATCTCCTTCAGGAGGAAGACCTTCCCGCTCGAGCCGGGGGCGACCTCCTCGATCTCCCGCAGATGGACGCTCGTCATGGCGACGATCACGTCCGCCGCATCCACCATGTCTCTCGTCAGGGTGCGGGACGCGTGTTGGGCTCCACCGCCCGATATCCCGGCCCCTACGAGCACTCGTTCCGCTTCCTCCGTGGCGGGGGATCCGTCGGTCGCCCACGTCCCCGCGGAATGGACCTCGAGATCGGTCCACCCAAGCTCGCTCGCGCGGAGTCTCAGGAGGTGCTCCGCCATCGGCGAGCGACAGATGTTGCCGGTGCACACGAAGAGAACGATCACGTCGTAATCATTACGGAAACACGCGGCGTGCAATAAGGTCCGTCGGTATGAGCGATGCGTGGGAGCGATTCGAAGAGCGCTGCAGGGAACTCGAAGACATCGCCGGCGCCATCAAGCTCTGTCATTGGGACCAGGAAGTGATGATGCCGCCGAAGGGGGGGCCGGGGCGCGCGCGGACACTGGCCACGCTGCAGGGCATCGCTCACGATCGCCTCACCGACCCCGAGATGGGGAGCCTTGTCGGCGAGCTGGAGCACGACGACACCCTCGGCGAGGTGAAACGCGCCAGCGTCCGGATCGTCCGCCGCGAGTACGACAAGGCCACCAAGGTGCCCCAGGCACTGGTGCGCGAGATGGCGGAGGCGGAAGCACGCGCCTACCAGACATGGACGAAGGCGCGTCCCGGATCGGACTTCAAGATGCTCGAACCGGAGCTCAAGAACGTCATCGAGCTAAAGAAACAGCAGGCCGATGCAATCGGGTGGGAGGACGAGCGCTACGACGCTCTCCTCGACGAGTTCGAGCCCACGATGAAAGCGAAAGAGGTCGAGACGATGTTCCGGGAGCTCGAGACCTCCCTTCGTCCGATCGTGGACGTGATCCTCGACGCCGCGGGCGAACGACCAACGTTCCTGGGCCGGAGCTTCGAGCCGAGGAAGCAAGAGGATTTCTGCCGGTGGCTCGTGAAGGAACTCGGCTTCGACATGGAGTCCGGCCGCCTCGACACGTCACCTCATCCGTTCACGATGCCCGTCGGAGCAGGGGACGTGAGGCAGACGACGAGAGCGGATCGCAACGATCACATGATGTCGATATACGCGGCGATGCACGAGACCGGCCATGCCCTTTACGAGCAGCATCTTCCGGACGAGCTGGTGGGACTCCCCGTCGGGCAGGTCCCGTCACTCGGTCTTCACGAGTCACAATCGCGCTTGTGGGAGAACCAGGTCGGAAGGAGCCGCGCCTTCACCGACGCGATCCTGCCGCGCCTCCGAGAGACGTTCCCGTCCCAGCTGGAGGACGTCGACGCCGATACCTTCTACCGGGGGGCCAACCATCCGGAGCGAACCCTCATCCGCGTCACCGCCGACGAGGTGACGTACAACCTCCACGTCGCGCTCCGCTTCGAACTCGAGCTCGCTATCTTCCGCGACCAGCTCGAGGTCGCCGATCTGCCCGGCGCGTGGAACGACTCGATGCAGAAGTGGGTAGGGATAACGCCTCCCGACGACGCCGACGGCGTCCTGCAGGACATGCACTGGAGCATCGGAGCGTTGGGCTACTTCCCCACCTACACGCTGGGGACGCTGTACTCGGCCGCGCTCTTCGATAAGGCGACGGCCGATCTCGGCCCCCTCGACGACGAGCTCGAGCCCGGTAAGACCGGCCGGCTCCTCGCCTGGCTCGAGGAGAACATCTACTCCAAGGCCTATCTCTATCCGGCGAAGGACCTCGCCCAACAGGTACTGGGCCGGCCGATCTCGACGGGTCCGTTCATCGAGTACCTGAAGAAGAAGTACGGCGCCCTCTACGAGGTCGGCTTCTAGCCCCGGACGAGTTCGTCCGCCGCGATCGCTCCCTCGCGGAGGACGCGCCGGCGGCCCGCCAGCGCGAGGACCGTGGACACCGTGCCCGACAGCCGCCCGTCGTCGAGGACGGGGATCTCGGCGCGGAACGCCGCTGCCGCGGCGGCGGCGGTGGTCGCGGGCGGGGCGCCCGACCGGTTCGCGCTGGTGACCGCGAGCGGACCGGTCAGTCTCAGGATCTCGAGAGTCACGTGGCGATCGGGGACGCGCACCGCGACGGTTCCATCGGACGGACCTCCGAGGGACGCGGCGAAGCCGCCGGCGCGCGGGAGCACCATCGTGAGGGGGCCGGGCCAGAAACGCCTCGCGAGGTCCGCTGCCTCGTCCTCGAACCGCGCGACCGTCTCGAGCGAAGCCACGTCCGCCGCGAGAACGGGGAGCCCTTTGGTCTCCGAGCGACCCTTGAGAGCGAATACGCGTTCGACCGCGTCCCGGATGCGGGGCACGGCGGCAAGGCCGTAGACCGTATCCGTGGGTATGACCGCAACACCACCATCCGACAGAACCTGCGCGATGTCTGCCGGCGTCACGGTGCCCTCCCTTCCGCCACTCGTTCACGTCCGGCCGGGTCGAGGCTCACCAGTACCGATCCGTACCCCTCATCGTGGAGGAGACGCGCTACCGCATCCCTCTGCGCCTCACCGATCTCCAACACGATGTGACCCCCGGGCCGTAACCACGAGAGGCCGTCCCGCGCCAGTGAACGGATGATCGAGAGACCTCCGTCCTTGGCGAACAGAGCAACATGTGGTTCGTGTTCGTGTATCACCGCCGGGAGCGTGAAACCTTCCGGCACGTATGGAGGGTTGGATACGACGACGTCCACCGCAGAGCGCAAGCGTTCGGGAAGCCCCTCGAAAAGATCACCTTCGATCAACTCCACATCGAGATCGAGGGCGTCCCTGTTGCGGCGCGCCCACTCCAACGCGTCGCGCGAGCGCTCGGTGGCGTAGACATGAAGGTCGGGCCTCTCATCGGCGACGGCCAGCGCGATCGCACCGGACCCGGTCCCAACCTCCACCACCGTTCCGTTCCGCCGTGCGGAATCGATAACGCGACCCGCTACGCCCTCGGTCTCCGGGCGTGGGATGAAGACGCCGGGTCCCACGGCAAGTTCGAGTCTCCGGAAACCCGCGACCCCCGTGACGTATTGAAGGGGCTCCCCCGCCGCGCGCCGCGCGGCAAGGGCAAGTGCGCGCTCCGCCGTCGCCGCGTCGAGTGGCCTCGACTCGGCCGCGTACCGGGTTCGGTCCAAGCCGGTGGCGGCCTCGAGGATCCAGTCTCCCTCTCTCTCCGCAGTCTCGATCCCTCCCGATCGAAGGAGACCGATGACGACCTCGCGTAGCTCGGTCGGTGTCAGGAGCCGGCGACCTGTTCGGATCGGGCGGCTACCGACAAGGCATCCATCAGATCGTCCAGATCACCTTCGAGCATCTCGCCGAGCCTGTGGGACGTGTACCCGATGCGATGGTCTGTGACGCGGCTGTCGGGATAGTTGTAGGTCCTGATCTTGGCACTGCGATCCGCGTTGCCGACCTGCGCTCTCTTCTCATCGGCCACCGCCTTCGCCTGTTCCTCCTGCGCGCGCTGCAGAAGCCTGGCGCGCAGGATCCGCAACGCCTTCTCCTTGTTCTGCAGCTGTGACTTCTCGTCCTGACAGGCGACTACCTCCCCCGTCGGGAGGTGCGTGATCCGAACGGCGGAGTCCGTCGTGTTCACGGACTGGCCCCCCGGACCGCTCGAGCGGTAGACGTCGATCTTGAGG
>JBOGXG010000371.1:0-12375 GCA_050694195.1 Actinomycetota bacterium
ACCTTCGAGTATCCGAAGTCCTGGTTGTCTTCGTTCGAGATCGTTTCCCCGGCACCATCCAGGCAGGAGACCGGCTTCCACGGCAGCTCCACATCTCCGTTCTCGCTCAATTCGGCCTCTGTGTTCGCGTCGGGAACGAAGGCGTGGGCGGAAGCCGATGCCCCGACGTCACGAAGATCGACTGACGGGAGACGCGAGGCAGTGATGCCGCGATCGCCCGCCCTGAGAGGACCGGCGCCCGACCCGGCCGCGCTCAGCAGTCCCGCGTAACCGCCGACGAGTACCGTTCGGGCGCCGAAACCATTCACTCCGGCCGAGAAGGACGTGACCGTCTTCGGCCCCTCGGGGAGCTCGCTGGTGAGTGCGTCGTAGTCGACGGGCCTGGGGCGGTCTGGTCTCGGGGTGTTGTCCTGTAGCACGACCAAGCCATGCTCGCTCTCCTCCCCAAGACCCAACTTACCGAGTTCCATCTCGACGAAGAGGCGAGAGGTAGCCGGATCAACCGTGATGAATCCGAAGGAACCCAGACCCGGATAGATCTTTCCTTGGGGAATCGGGGTGGCGCGTCCGTCAACCACGAGTAGATACCCCTCCTCGCCGTCTCCGCCGGTGCCGTCACTACTCGCCATATAGAAGCGACCAGATCCCTGATCCAACCCCAAGAAGCGGTTGCTACTGTCGGGGGCGGCGATGAACCCCACCCATGCAGAGAGCCGTCCGTCGAACACCCATGTCCCGGGAGTGGTAGGGGAAACGCTCTGCATAAAGAAGCGGTCGGAGGTTTGATCAAAGGCCGCGGCACCAACGACCCCCTGAGGTTGAACGGTATAGCTCCCGGAGATCGGGAAGAAGTCGATCCTGAAATCCTGGGACGCGGCCTGATCGGCCTTCGGGTCGATCCACAGGCGCACTAGACCCGACTGACCCAGGAAAGGATCTGGACGCACGCATGCGAAATAGAGCGCGGTCTGGAACGAACTCCGGGCGATCAAAGATCCCACCGCCGAGGTGCTGAGCAGAGTCTGGCATTCCGCCACCGGTTTGATCCAGGCCACCGACGGGGTGCCATCGCGCTTGTCGGGAAGATCAAGCGCCACCACGCCGACGAGATTCGCGGGCAGGTAGTCGGCCGCGAATTTTCCGTGTGCTTCCCCATAGAAGTTCCCGACAAGATAGATGCGGTCGTCCCTAGCCGAATAGTTGATCCCCTCAGCAAAGAAACCCGGAGCTCCGGCACTTAGATCCCATGTTTCCAAGACCCGAAGCTTCTTGAGGTCGACTACCCTGAGTACCGTGCCACTTGCCACAACAGACTTGAAGAATGCAAGATGCCGGTTAGGGTCCACAGCAATCGTGTACGGAGAGGCATAGTCGATCTGGAACTCTGAACCCAACCCGATCCTTCCCTCCCGAACCAGCCGCGGGATCCCCGTCCGGGTGTCGTATTCGCGGAGCAATATCTCGCCGGCCACCCACAGGTAAAGCAGTCGGTGGTTCTTCTCATCTACATGGATCAGATAGCCCTCGCCAGATTGTTGGGGAGGCTCTGAGAACCTCCCAAGTACCTCTACCCCGGCTCTAGAAATGGACGAAGACGCTAACGATGCTGAAGAGGGGTCAAGCAGGAGGGTCGTTAGCGACAATACGGCCAAGACACGGCCGGCAACCCGCGCACGGTGGATTCCTATTTTCTGTCGGCTTTGCATCCGTGACCTCTCCATACCGTTCGTTTCGACCTTCAATGCCTTGTCACGCGGTTCGTCCAGCCGAGGGTCCAGTCCTTCACCCGAATGGGTGAGTAACAAGAAGCGCGCTATCCACCGCCCGATCGGAGCCAGCGACGTGGACAATTCCCTTTTTCATCGGCCACGGCGAAATGAGGATCGTCGTACCCGAACTCGCCCTCGAAACCCACCACAACGTCGAGGCGAGCGGGGCCCCTCGGAGCATCGATCCGAACGATCCAGGAGCTTGAGTACGTTCCCTTGTCCGAGGCAAAGCCCTTGTCATTGCCTCCGAACCCAGCTCCCATAGGGGGTTCAGCGCCACTCTGGTTACCGGCATAGATGGCCTGATAACCGATCGCCGCGCCGGGCTCGGTCGATACGTCGAGAACGACCTTGCCCCCAGGCTCAACGCAGAGAGGGCTCACACGTGACGAGACCGGAACCACCATTTCCACGGACGAGTTCATCGGAGGCGGTGCCGACTCTGGGCGATTAGCCCTTGGCCGCTTCACGTTTACGCCGCCATCTCCATGTTTCTTCGATCCGGCAAGTGTTGATCCCGATCTCGTCGTGGATGGCTTGAGACCAGTGGTGGATCCGCTCGAAGAGCGATCGGGGTCTCTCGCAGCCGTGAGATCGCCGTCAGACGCATTGAGCGAAGGTGCGCATGCAGAGAGGGTCATGAGCAACCCACATATCCTCATCGCTGTTGCCCGGACGATCATGCGTTTTTCGTTCCTCTCCTCGGATTGGCAGGCCGAGCGACGCCATGTTCCCAGACGTCGCTCGGCCCTCGCCCGTTAGTGCTCTAGTTGCCCGCGGTACCGGCCAAGCCCACGACCTCCGCAGTCAGTTTGTCTGCTCCATTCGGTGCACAGGTCCCGAGGGGGGGCACAGGTGCGAAAGCTGCGACGCCGGCGGTCGCACCAGCGTGGGAATGCCCACCCGCATCCGGACCAGTTGTGTGGGTTACAACTGCGACGAGTCCGACCCGGAGCCAATCGAAATCGACGTCGTACACATCCCCGCTCAAGGTTCCAAGATGAGCGGTGCCCGAAGCTTCACCTGTAAGGGGCGGCTCGTTAGCAAGGCAAGGCTCACTGTACGTAAACTCTGCATTGATGCTGGTGATGACGTCCGCCGGGGTAACTGTCGTGTGAGTGCCAACACCAACGGCCGCGATGTTGTTGCACTCCCCTGAATTCAGGTCGCTGGGCCATTCCGGAAGCTCCGCCTGGCACGCGATCGCGGCCACCCCCGCAGCGGGGGCCGCGTTTGCAGCACCCACAGTGCTGACGAAGGCGCTACCGACGACCGCCAAAACCGCTAACAATGTGCCGATTTTCTTCAAGACTTCCTCCTACGTAGAAACCGATCCGGGGAGACCAGGGCGGGGGTCGTCGCCGGTCTGACTGCTGCCCTGCGTGCCCAAACGTCGTCACGCAGGTGATGCGGTTGCTCTCTCCTTCCGACCACCTCCTCTGTGGCATAGAACCGCCCTCGCGGAGGGCACCATCGCCCTTGCCGCCGTCTCGTCCCTTTAATACGTAGAAATGAGGAGTTTTCTGACGGGTGCCCCGAAAATTTCTGAGTCTTTTCCCGGTCGGCTTCTAGGTGGCGGGTCCAGCACCCCGATCCACGGGATTCATGGGGGGCGACCACGTGACGAGGCCTGGCGAGACGCGAGCGCCCCTTCTCCCCGGCTGGTGGGCGACGACTTCTGATCAGAGGGGATGGCGTTGTTCCGCTTAACCCTCTGGGGGAGGCGACGGCCTGAGGAGGGCGGATCGATGAATTGGTTTTCAGGACAGAGTGTTAGTCGGCGATACCTCTTGGTGCCGGGCTCGCGAGTCGGGAGGGGGTTCGCCGTGGCCATCGCGCTTCTGGTGGCCGGTCTCCCTCTCGAGGCAAGCGCCCATCATGACGAGGTCGTAGACAAACTCCAGCGTGGAGCGACTGAACGAATATCAGTGTCATCTCGTGGCGAAGAAGGGGACGGCGACAGCGGCTTCGTGGGATCGTGTGGAAGTAAGGGTTGGGCGTACTCCGCAAGCGATGACGGCCGTTACGTCGCGTTCGCCAGCAAAGCCGGCAATCTGCATCCCGCCGACACGAACCATCAGGTGATCCAAGACATCTTTGTCCACGACCGCGAGAAGAGAAAGCTCAGTCTCGTATCGGCCATGCCAAGCGGCCTGGCTCCCGAGCTCCCCCCGTCCATCGGTCTCGATGCATGCGCACTCGGTGGAGCGCCTGCTATCAGATCTCATACGCCAGCGATCAGCGGAAACGGGCGCTACGTCGCATTCGTCAGCAACCTTCCGCTCACCGGCACGGAAGACCCGGCGGCCGGAGCGCTGGACCAAGTTTTCGTCCGGGACCTAAAGGAAGGAACAACCGAGCTTGCGTCCCCCACGTGGGATGGCCTGCCCCCCATCGGGCACCCAGATAATGACTCCGGGTGGAGCGGACTATCGATCAGCGACGACGGCCGCTTCGTGGCGTTCACGAGCGGCGTCATCAACATTATGGAGGATGTCTGCCCCTCCATCGAGATCGCTCCCGGATCGCAGGTTCCTGTCCTCCCCGATTGCCGGCAGACGTACGTACGCGATCGGAAGAGTGGGGAGACCATCCTGGTCTCGAAGTCGAGCGCAGGGGAGCCCGCCAACTTCAGTTCGGAGAATCCGTCCATGAGTGGAAATGGACGTTACGTAGTCTTCACGAGTGAGGCGAGCAATCTGGTGACGGGCGATCTCAACGTATGCAAGTTCTCTATCCAACTGGGACCAAGCTGTGACGACGTGTTCATTCACGATCTCCGTACACAGGAGACCGAGCTTGTGTCGGTCTCTCGCGATGGAACGTCGGGCAACGATCTCTCCCATGTGGAAGGTTGGACTTCGGGCTTTCAGGCGGTCAGCGACGACGGCCGCTTCGTGGCATTCCACAGCGGCGCGACGGATCTCGTTCCCGCCAACAATCCGCTGTATCCCTTGGACGTCTCCGGTGGCTACCTCAGGGATCGAAAGGAGGGACGGACCCAACGCGTGTCGGTCAGCAGCACGGGGGCGGCCCTCAGAGCCAGCACGCAGCTCACGATCAGCGACGACGGCAGGTATCTGCTGGCACCGCTCAACACGTTGAGTACGTATTCGGAAGATCCTCTTGAAGATGAGTCACACGGACGGAACGGGTTTTTTGTGCACGATCGGAAGACCGGTCAGCTAGACAACGTGACCCGCCTTGGGAATCCGAGTGATTCACCGGACTATGCACCAGCCGGCAGCAGCATTGAGGTCGTGGACATTGGCGGCAACGCGCGCTTCGTCCTCGGGTCCCAAGGTGCCAATGGTGTGGTCGAAAACGACACGAACGACCTCCACGATGTCTTCGTGCGTGACATCGGCATCGACAAGCTGGGTGTCGGCTCGCTTACCGCCCCCGCGTCCTCCCGCCGCATCACTTTGCCTTCCCGTCCCAGTTTCGAGGAAACTGGTATGGCCACCTTCAGAGATGCTCCCGACGACGCCCTCATCCCGGCTATGGGAGCAGAGATCTTGAAGACCAAGCTCGCCTTTCGACCCGAACTTGACGATCTCTTCGTCCGGATCGACGTGGAACGAATGTTCGGAATAGCGGCATTTACCGGGCTCACTCCCTCTCCGGTGATCTATGGGGCGCGAATAGCAACGGGCTCGGGGACCTTCGAACTGCGCGCCCAGGGCACCGTCGGGTCGTCTTCGACGGGAGGTGTCTTCGGTCTATTCAGGTGCGCGGGAGAAATCTGTACCGAGAAGGTCGCCCTTTCTGGTGGGTTCGGTACCGTCGGAGAAGCGATCGTGGCCTCGATCCCCTTGCGTCACCTCGGCCTCAACAAAGGTGGCGAGATAACCAACGTCGAAGCGTTTACCGGGCCAGGCACTTATGACCTAGGCGCAATTCGCGTGTTGGACGCCGTCGGACGGTGAAGCCCTAGGGAGCGCCCTCCTTCGGGCCGAGCGCGGTCATTTGGCGACCTTATGCGAGTCGCCCTCAGGTGTGGGTGTCACGATGAGAGCGGAATAGATCAGAAGACGCCCGGCGCCCGAGGTGGAAGGCTCTCGGTTAGTGCTACTGCCGGGGTTTCGATGCTCCCGCTCTCGTCGTGTCCCCTTCAGATGACACCATCGTGCCCGAGATCGAGGTACTTCGCGGACAAGGGATCGTCACGCACGGATACATGACGTCCACATCAGCCTCCACGTTCGACGTCGTTCCGCCGTCCTCCAGTCCACTCGGCCCTCAGACCGAGGAAGCATGCCGCTCGACGAATCCTTTTTTCTTCCCCGCTCACCCAAAAGCATGAAGGAGTCGGACCATGGCGCAATGAAGCCTCTCAGATACGGGTAACCGCCGTGCTCCCAGATTGGGCTCGATCCGGAGGTCAAGACGAAAGGCAAACGGATGAGAAGACGTATCTTTGCCATGCTTGTAACCACGATCTCCCTCTTTCCCCCATTCGGGGCTGTCGCACAGGCAGACCCTGTTGGGGGGATTTATTTCGAATGCGAGATGGGAATCCCGGAGTGGCCCGCTCTCTTTGGAGGACCAGTACAGTGCGATGGCACGATTACAGGTGTCGGAGTGGTTGGCGGCGAGGTAATCACATGCGTAGTGGCGTGCGATTTCGCGGCCTCTATCAGCGACTTCACGGAACTCTGTCTATTCGGAGGGCCGCCGCCCCACGGGATCTATGACGGATTCATCTACATCAACGGATTACCCATCGGCTCGTTCAGATGGCTAAGGGCTGGGACAGCCATCACCTTCGCCCCCCCGGGGACACTGCAAGGAGAGGGCATTTTCGCGCCGCTCCCACCCATCGGAACCTGTGTCCCCGGCGGAAGTAACTTTCAGACGGTATTTGTGTCCGGACACATGTTTGGAACATAGGCATCGATGGACGGGCATGGCCTTGTGGATCATTCCGGACGACGTGGCCACCTCGGACAAGTCGATCCGGGATCGCCGATGAATTGGAGTCGCGCCGAAATCATGCGACGCGGGGCCAACTGCCGGCTGATTGAATCCGGCAAGGCCTGCTGAGCATGAACCCCCTCAATGCATGAGTCAGCCCAGGCCCTCACGCACCGCTATCGCGGCGGCGTGGGCCCTGTCCTTCGCCTTCAGCTTGTACATGGCGGTGCGGAGATGGGTCTTCACGGTGTTCTCCTTGATGCCGAGGGCCTCACCGATCTCGACGTTCGACATCCCGAGGGGCAGTTTCTCGAGGACCCTCATCTCCATGACCGTCAGATCGAAGGGCCCCCGAGCGCGCCGGTCGCCGCTCGCCATGGCCGCCACCTTCGGGGCCAACCTCGGGTCGAGGTACGTGTCGCCGCGAGCGACCGCGCGGACCGCCTCTCGCAGCTCGGCCAGCTCCGACCGCTTCAGTACGAACGCGCTGGCCCCGGCGGCGAACGCTCGCACGACGCCGCCGCCGTTCGGGTAGGCAGCGAGGATCACGACCTTCGTGGCGGGGTTCCGACGCGTCACGGTCTGGCACGCCTCGATTCCGCTGATCCCGGGGAGCCTCATGTCCATCACGACCACGTCGGGCCTCGCTCGAGTGACGGCGGCGATGGCTCCCTCCCCACTTTCGGCATGGCCGACGATCTTGAACTCGGGTTCGTCCGAAAGCACCGCGGTCAAACCCTCTCTTACGACGGGATGGTCGTCGACGACAACGACGCGGATCATGGGTCCTCGATCGGGACGACGGCCCGGACCAGCGTGCCCTGAGGTTGTCGGGAGGTCACTCTCAAGGTCCCGCCGGCCTCCCTCACCGCGTTCCTCATGCTAACCAATCCGAGCCGCGACGACTCGTTGAGGTTACGCATCGACAGGCCGAGGCCGTCGTCCGCGACCGACAACGTCACCTGTTCCTCTTCGAACCGAAGTTCCAGCCTGATCACCGAGCAGCCCGAGTGACGCCACGCGTTGGTCAGCGATCCGTGTGCCACCCGGTAGAGGGCGCGCTCCGTCCCGGCCGGCAGCGATACCGGTTCGCCGACGCGGTCGAGGACGATCGCGAGGCCGCTGTCGTCCTCGAACGAACCAACGAGAGACTGAAGTGAGGGAACGATCCCGCCGCGCGCCTCGGGGAAGAATGCGAGCGATTGGATCGCACGGCTTATGTCCCAGCGGCCCCCGTCCGCGAGCTCCGCGAGGTTTTCGATCCGCTCTTGCCACGGTGAATCGGCCGGGAGTTGATCGGCCGCTCGCCGCGCCAAGAGGCCGATCGCGACGAAGGTCTGGCCCGCGGTGTCGTGAAGATCGGCGGCGATGCGTCCTCGTTCAGCGGCAAGGGCCCTCTCCCGTTCCCCCTCCTCCAGTTCGGCGCGGAGCGTCGCTCGCGACGCCACCTCCGCTACCCCTTGAGCCAGAGCCCCCACGAACGCTCGCTCGGCGGCATTGAGGTCCTGCTTGCGCACCCTCATCGAGCCCACGATCCGGCGGCCGAGCTTCATCGGTACGCACAGGTCCCCGTCCGGCTTCGCCACGAAGCGCCGCGTCTTCCACGCTTCTCGATCGCTCGTGGTTTCCTCGCATCCGCCTAGGTAGTCGGCCATCTGCTTGTCCCGGAAGGCGAAGCCCGACAGCTCGAGGCCCTCCCGCCGCAGCAAGGTGTTGAGATGTTCGACCAGCCCGTCGGCGTCCAGACGGCCCGACAACGAGTCACCTAGGTCGTGAAGGATCTGGGTGTGTCGTACCCGGCGCCGAAGATGCTGGAGCAACAGCCCCCGCTCGAACGACGCCGACGCGATCGTCGCGAGGGTTCTGAGAGCGCTGCGCTCCTGCTTCTGAAGCCGGAGGTGCTTCCGGGTCCCGAGAAGGATGCCGCCGCGGAGATGGTGCTCGGCCTTCAGGGGAACGATCAGGTATGAGATCTCGGGCTCACCGGAGATGCCGAGGAACTCGGCGACGTGCCGGCTCTCGCCGAGTTCGATCGGTTCCTCGGCATCCCAGTTGTCCTGCATGGTGGCCACGATGTGCAGCGGGATGTCGGCGACCGGGATCGGCGTGCGCATATGCCGGATCCCCCGCGTGGCGATCGCCTCGAGGTTCTTGTCGTCGGCGTCGAGCAGACCGATGGCACACACGTCCGCGTCCACGATCGACAGACACGCGTCGAGAAGGCGTGAGGCAACCTCGCGCCGCGGTAAGGGCGAGATGAGTTGCGTCGCGGCTCGCGCCAGCGCCTCCTGCAACTCGGACCTGCGACGGGTCGCCTCGAAAAGACGCGCGTTCCTCACCGCCACTGCGGCGTACGCGCCGATCGCTTCGAGGAGGCGCAAACGCTCGGGCTCGAACGTTTGGGGCGCCTGATAGTCGACCGCCATGACCCCGCAAGGCTCCTCTGCCACCAGAAGCGGAACGATCACCAGCGAGCGCAGGGTGAACCGACTCAACCAGCCTTCGGGGATGAATCTCGAAGAAGAGGCGTCCACGATCGGCACGGGCTCTCCCAGATAGAGGAGGTCCATCGCTCCGGGAAGCTCGTCGAGTTCGATGTCTCCCATGGCCTGGAAGGCGCTCCACAGATCTTCGTTGACTACCCTCCCTATGGCGGCCGTCGGAACGAGCTTGTGGTCCTCCATGAGGAAGATGCTGCACCGGTCGGCCTCGGCCGCGTCGAGGGTGATCCCCGCCAGCACCCGCAGCACCTCCGACAGTTCCAGGGTTGAGTTGAGCGCGAGGGCGACCGACTCAAGAACTCCAGCGCCTTCGCCGCCCGAGGGATTCCCCGTCGGGGGTGGCGGGGCCGTCGTCTTCTGAAGGGGAGCCGAAGATGTAACCATGCACCCCTTAATTACGAGTCCGGCGGCCGATTTCTGACACTCAACGCGGACAAAACCTCAAAAAAACCGGTTCCTCGTGGATCTCCGTACCACCCGCTGCCCTCGATAAGGCCAACGCGCTACAGGAGCAAAGGTCTAGTTAAATGTGCAACGAATCGAGAATCCTGTTCGGAGCCCCCCGGAACGTGCCGAGCGCGGTGAACGCCGTGACTTTTGACAGGGCGGGATCGGAGCGGACGCCGAGTCCACCGAGCGGGACCGAGAAAGTGATGCGTTCGCCCGTGGTACCGAATCCTCCATCGAGTTCGGCCAATTCGGTGCAGGGGCCGAGCCACGTCGAGCAGGAGAAGAGGCCGAAGGCGGCCGTCGTCTCGCCGGACGGACCGATCCCGGTGGACGCCGCTCTTATCTCGTAGGAGTGGCCGTCGACCTCGAAGGAGGCCCCGTATACAAGACCCGCCGTGGCGGCTGCAAGCGCTGGCGTGCGGGGCATCGCCTCCAACTCCAGAGTGACGTAAAGGTCCCCCAACATCGGACGGTAGGCGATTGCACCCCCCTTGAGGTTGGCCGCGCGCTCGGTCAGGGCTTCGCCGACCGCATGGGAGTCATCCCTGAAAGACCAGCTCGCGAGGGGAGGGATGCACGTGCCTTCGATACATATGGGATCGTCTTCGTCCACGCCAGTTTCGGGTGGCGGTCCTCCCCAATCTCCGATCCCGAGGGCTTCGCCCAGGTCCGTGCGCCAGATGGATGACTCCTGCAGCACGAGTGCCGAGTCGTAGTTGTGTTTGGCGAACCCCGCGTAGCGTCCGGACGGCGAGATGTCCGCCGACCAGGCGCTCCCTTCGGGCCCGGACGACCCTTCTATCGGCAGGAGCATGCCCGTCCGGCGGTCGTGCACGAAGGGAGCCGGCGCCGCGTCCCCTCCCTCTTCGGCCGCAACCTCGTAGCAGTAGCACGGAAGACTGATGAAGCGTCCATCCTTGCTGATGGCAGCCGCCTGGGCGAAACCTTCCGATCGGTTGACCTCTCCTCCCGACGACGAAACCGAAACACGCTCGGTCCGTCCCGTCTTGCGATCGTGAACGAACACGTCCGTTCCCGGCGGGCTGAAGGCGGGGCCGGCGGCCAAGGCGGTCCCCGTGGAGTCGTTAGGGACGAGGTTCCGCGCGATCGAGGAGAAGACGACGTAGCGCCCACCTGCGCTGATAGCGGTACCGGGCAGGTCCGCGAAGTTACTTCCACCCCACTGGGTCTGTAACGGCTGCGGTGGAGGGCGGTGGTTCGCCTCACTTCCGTCGGACGCGACCGAGACCCGTTCGGTTGTCCCCCTCTCGAGGTCCCTAACGAATATGTCCCACGTCCCGTTGGTGTCTCCTTCGACGAGGTCGGGGGCCGTGCTCTCGAACGCGACGTAGCGCCCCGTGGCATCTATCGAGGAGAGCCATAAGGCACCGAGGGGACAGTCCGGGGTCAGCGCGCTGGTGGGATCCTCGAGGACTCCTTCCAGACCTTCGCGACAGGGGAAAACCTCCCTGCCCAGATGATCGAGCGAGACACGGATCGTCGTTTGCTTCGCACGGTCCCTGATGAAGACGTCGGGGGCGTCGTTCGTGTCGTCCTCCACCAGTGGAGCCGCGCTCGTGAAACTGACGAAACGACCGTTCGCACCGAGTGACGGTCCCCACGAACAATCCCCTAGGAAGGATCCTCCGCACTCGAGCCCCAGCTCCGTCGTCTTGCCACGCGAGAACGAGATCATCTCCATGGTCTTCTTCCGCCGATCGAACATGAAGACATCCTCGAGCCCGTTCGCGTCGCCGGGCACCAGATTGGTGGCCTGGCTGGCGAACGCGACGTAACGGCCGTCCGGTGTGATCGCGGGATGCCGGGAGGTGATTGGGCCGGGTCCCACGGATGCAAGCCCATGGGGTGACTGAGTGATGAGTTCGGTACGCTGCCTTTTGAGATCCCGCACGTACACGTCGGGCAGCGTGTTGAGGTCGCTTGCCACGAGGCTCCTCTCCGTGATGAACGCAACGAACCTTCCCCCGTCGCTCAGGGCCGGGGGGTCGTTGACCTGGAACGGCCCCGGAACCTTGGTCCCCTTATCCGAGATATCGATCCTTTCGACATTCTGGGGACGCGGATATGCGTAGCTGGATGCGGCAGCAGTTAGTGGAAAGACGGCAAGGACCCAGACCAGGATGCGGACCCCACGTAGCCGTCCCTTCCCGGCCCGCCACTGGGGTCTCGTGGACCGGCGTTGACTCATTCTTCCAGTGGAATCGAGATGCCCCCGTCCGGCTCGCCATGCCGTCGCCAGGACAACGCCACCAGATGATGCGAGAGGGGCATCTGGCGACGCCTCGGCTACCCCGTGGCGACCCCACGAGCGGTTCGTCCTCCATGCTGGACCACCAGGGCCGCTGTTCGTGACCAGAAGTGATCAGGGGAATCGCCTCGGGCTGGGCGAACCAGAGAGAGTGCCGAGACGAAGCGGCCGGAGCCAGGAGGAGGAGTGAACTCGTTGAGCTTGAGCGGTCTGGTTGCGAGACGCCTGAGCATCGTTACGGCTGCGGGCCTCGTTCTGGCGGGCACCGCCGCGCCGGGCGTTGCCTACGAACGACCCTATGCGGCCCAGCGCGTCGACCTTTCCAACGGTGGCGAACCGGCCACAAGACGGTTGGGACATGTGTGGGGGGGCTCCACGTCGATCAGCGCCGATGGACGCTATCTTGCCTTCGACCACATCGCCGAGAATCTGCATCCGGGCGGCGCGAACCAGATGACTGATGTATTCG
>JBOGXG010000372.1:0-7567 GCA_050694195.1 Actinomycetota bacterium
CGTCCGGACTCCGCGCGCTCGGCGATCTCGGTCCCGAGCGCCGCGCCGGGATTGGCGGGGGTCCCCGGCGCGCACAACGCGGCCATCCGCAGCGCGCGAGTCAGCAGATCCCCGACATCTATGCCGATGAGAGCGGCGGGAACGAGGCCGAACAGAGACAGGGCGGAGAAACGTCCGCCGATGTCCGGTGGATTCTCGAAGATGTCGCGGAAGCCTTCGTTCGCGGCGAGCTTCGTCAGCGACGTTCCCGGGTCCGTTATCGCGATGAAGTGGTTGCCGTCGTCGATAAGAGAACGGAGATAGCGGTACAGCGACAGGGTTTCGACGGTGCCGCCGGACTTGCTGGAGACGACGAAGAGGGTTCGCCGAAGATCCAGGCCGTCCCGCTGAGCGCGCACCTGGGCGGGGTGCGTCGAGTCCATGACGACGAGGTCCGGATGACCCGGCGCCGATCCGAGGACGCGCGCGAACACCTCGGGCGCGAGGCTCGATCCCCCCATGCCGAGAAGCGCGATCGTCGCGATGCCCTCGTCCCCGACCGCTCCCGCGAGACGCTGCAAGCGGGGCACCTCGGCCCCCATCTCCTCGGGAAGCGTCAGCCAGCCGAGCCGCTCGGCCGGATCGTCCTCCCCCGGCCCCCAAACGGAGGGATCCCGCGCCCAGATCCTCTCGACCAACCCCTCCACGACCCTCACCCCGTTTTCTTAGTCAGAACTGCTGCGCTATGTGCACATCTCTCGCACCAGAAAGCGATACCGCCGTCCGTTTCGCCCCTCCTCTTTACAGCATCTTTCCAATAGCATCGTTTTCATGCCCGATCCGCTCTTCTCGAAGGACGAGATGCTCCCCGCGTTGGACGCGATCGCGGGCAAGGCGAAGGCCTACCTCGAGGGGTTACAACTGCGGCGCCTGCGGAGCGACGAGGAACCGCAGGCCCTCGGCACGCTGGACGAGGATCTCCCCGACGAGGGAGTCGGTCCGGTCGCCGCGCTCGACTGGCTCGCCGAACCGGTCTTGAGGGGAGCGATCGCCTCCGCCGGCCCCCGCTTCTTCCACTTCGTCGTCGGCGGTACGACACCGGCGTCGCTCGCCGCCGACTGGCTCACGTCTACGGTCGATCAGAACGTTGGGATGTGGCCGGCCTCGCCGATCGCGAGTAAGGCGGAGATGGTGGCGATCCGCTGGCTGCGCGCGCTCTTCGGCCTGACCCCCGAAGGGGGCGGCGTCCTGACCACCGGAGCGACGATGGCCAACTACAGCGCGCTGGCGGCGGCGCGCCGATGGTGGGGCCTCCAGAACGGGATCGACGTTGACGAGGCGGGTATCGCGGGTCACCGGATCCCCGTGTTCTCCAGTGGGTACGTGCATGCGAGTTCGGTGAAGGCTCTCGGGATGCTCGGCATCGGACGGGCGTCGATCAGGAAGATCGCGCGCGACGACATCGGACGTATCGACCTCGACGCGCTCGAGCGTGACCTGCTCGATCTCGAGGGGCCGGCCATCGTCATCGCGAACGCGGGAGAGGTGAACGCCGGGGACTTCGATCCGATCTCGGATATCGCCGACCTGACCGAGAGGTACGGCGCGTGGTTGCACGTAGACGGCGCTTTCGGTCTCTTCGCCGCCCTTAGTCCGAAGAGCTCTCATCTCACCGAAGGCATCGCCCGCGCCCAGTCGGTCACGTGCGACGGACACAAGTGGCTGAACGTCCCGCACGACTGCGGGTTCGTCTTCGTGAACGACATGTCGCTCCTGAGTGGAGCGTTCGCGTCCGGTGCCTCCTACCTCGCGGGCGTCGACGACATCGATCATCCGAGCTTCGCTTATTTCGCTCCCGAATCGTCGCGACGCGCTCGTGCCTTCGACATCCTCGCCGCGCTGAAGGCGTACGGCCGCAACGGCTACCGAGCGATGATCGAACGGCACCTCGATCTCGCGCAGCTCCTCGCGCATCTGGTCGATGAGGCTCCCGATCTCGAGAGACTCGCGGACGTCCCGCTCAACATCGTCTGCTTCCGTTACAAACCGCCGGCCGCGGAGGGAGACATGCTCGACGACCTCAATAGGCGTTTGGGGAGAGCGGTCCTCGACGACGGCCGCGTCTACGTCGGAACCACGCTGTACGGGGGCCGAGTCGCCTTCCGGCCCGCGATCGTCAACTGGCGCACGACCGAGGAGGACATCCGGCTCCTCGTCGAGGTGATCCGGGAGCTCGGCACCAAGCTGAACTAACCGGAGCGATCTCCCGGCCCGGATGGGTCGACCGCGTCACCGAAGGTCTGCCGGCGTGTCGACGTCCCGGGCCCGCGCTCCGAGCGGGATCCGGCCGAGTCGCAGACCCTCGAGAAGGGATCTCATCGATGCGCCCGACGTCGTGGGGTCGGCGTCCAGCCTCCGTCGGAGCGCCGCGCTCCGGTAGACCGCACACAGGTACTGGTCACGGCCGGCGTCGTCCACCCCCAACACCCCGTCCAGAGCCGCATCTTCGAGCGGGGCGAGCAGCCGGCCGAGCGCGTCGGCATCGATCGCCGGCAGGTCGGCGGCCAGGAGCGCGACGCGTTCCGCGCTCACCCGATCAAGGCCGGCGGCCACCGCGGCGACCGGTCCTCCTCCCGGCGGCTCTTCCCGGGTCCAGATCAGTCGCGAGTCGGTCTCGAGATCGTCCGCACGGCGCGGGCCCAGGACCACGATCTTCCGGGCCCCCGCGGCCGCGGCGACGGCGCGGGACAGCAGCGTCATCCCACCGATCTCGAGCGCGGGCTTGTCGATCCCTCCCATCCGCTCCGCTCGGCCGCCCGCAAGGATGATCGCGTCGAAACCCTCTCCGGTGCCCATCAGGCGAAGACGACCCGCTCCTCGCCCGCGTAGATATTGAAGCGTCGCTCGCGCAGGAAGCCGATGAGGGTGATGCCGAAGCGCTCGGCGAGATCTACCGCGAGGCTGCTGGGGGCGGAGACCGCGCAGAGGATCGGGATCCGCGACGCGAGGCACTTCTGTGCGATCTCGTAACCGGCGCGGCCGCTCACCATCAGCACCGTATGCGACAAGGGGATCTCCTCGAGGAGCGCCCATCCGAGGAGCTTGTCCACCGCGTTGTGCCGGCCGACATCTTCCCGAACCGCGAGCAGCTCCCCGTCACCGTCGAACAGACCGGCCGCGTGGAGGCCCCCTGTGGTTCCGAACAGCGCCTGCCGCGCGCGCAGCTCCCCGGGCAGCGCGTAAAGGACGTCTGGGGTAACCCGGACGTCGGACGTGATCGCCTCGTATCCCCGCAGTGACAGCGCGTCGAGCGAGGCCTTGCCGCACACGCCACAGGCGCTACCTGCGTGGAAATGGCGTTGGATCTCGGGACCATCGGGCAACCGATCACCCGCAAGGTCGGCGGTCACGATGTTGTACATCTGTGCCTCGTCGACGTCGGGATCGGTGCAGTACCTGATCGCCCTGACGTCGGTCCTGGTGGAGATGACGCCTTCCCCCCGGAGGAATCCCGCCACGAGTTCGAAGTCGCCACCGGGGGTCCGCATCGTTACGCCGAGGGTGCGTCGCTTCGGTCCCACCCGCACCCTTATCTCCAACGGCTCCTCGCCGACTACCCCGTCGGTGTCGCGAGACATCGTCCCGGCCTCGACGCGCGCGACGCGCGCCCGCACCTGACGCTGAGGGCGGGATATCGACAGCCGGTCCTCGGTGTCCACGGCTAGACGCTTTCCACCCAGAGGTCGTCGGCGTAGCAGTAAGCCCATCCCTCTCCCGGTTCCAGCGAGCGGATCACGGGATGTCCCGCCGCGGCGAAGTGTTTCGAAGCGTGTTTGTTGGGCGACGAGTCGCAGCAACCGACGTTCCCGCAGTTCAGGCAGAGCCGAAGGTGCACCCAGCGGCTTCCGATGGCAAGGCAGGCCTCGCAGACGCGCACGTCGGAGTCGCGAACCTGGATGTCCTGAAGGTGCTCGCAGGTCTCAGCCATGACGCCGCGAGTCTAGTGTCCCGAGTCGTTAGTTCGCCTGCACCGAGAGCGATACTGCGCGGCGAGGGCAAGGCGCGAGGAGTAGGGCGTACCGGCAGTACGGACGCGACGAGCAACGCAGCCATCGACGATGCAGGATCGCTCGAATGCGACGTTATTAATGACTCGGGGCACTACTCTTCGACTAGGCCGCCGATCTCGCAGATCTCGTCCATCGTGCCGACGAAGAGGTCTAGCAACGTGGCATCGAACTGTGTCCCGCGCTCGCTCGACATCATCTCCACCGCCTTCTCGACGGGGAATGCCGGGCGGTAGACCCTGTCCGAGGTGAGGGCGTCGAAAACGTCGGCGATCGCCGCGATCCTGCCCTCGAGCGGGATGTCCTCGCCTGCGATGCGTCCGGGATAACCGGTGCCGTCCCAGCGCTCGTGATGAGTCAGCGCGACGACCGCAGCGACCTGCAGCATCCCCGAATCGGAGCCGGAGAGGATGCGGTGACCGTTCGTCGTGTGCATCTCCATCACGGCTCTCTCGGCGGGTGTAAGCGGGCCCGCTTTGAGGAGGATGTTGTCGGGGGTGCCGATCTTGCCGACGTCGTGCAGTGCCGACGCCAGCCGGAACAGCTCCACGCGCTCGTCGCTCTCGCCGACCAGCGCCATCAGATGACCGGAATAGCGGCTCATCCTCTCCACGTGGCGAGCGGTGTCGTCGTCCCGGAACTCTGCCGCCAGGGCCAGGCGACGGATCGTTTCCTCGCGCGAGCTCTTGACCTCCATCTCGCTCCGCTCCAAACGCTGCAGCGAGTGTTGGAGTTCGTTCGTTCGGGCTTCGATCATCTCCTCGAGGTGCTCCCGGTGACGACGGTTCTCGATCTCGAGATCACGACGGCGCAGAGCGTTGAGGACGGTGATGAAGACGTCGTCGGGCTCGATGGGTTTCGCGATGTATCCGTAGGCCCCGACGTTGATCGTCTCCCTCGCGAGATCGCGATCGCCGCGTCCCGTCACCATGACGGTGGCGATGTGAGGCTTCTGCGCCACGATCTCCGAGATGAGCTCCAAGCCCGACTCACCGGGCATGTCCATATCGGTCAACACGAGGTCGACGCCTTGTGCTGCGAGCGTCTCCTTCGCCTCCCCCGCGCATGCTGCCTGGGAGCAGACGTAGCCGTGCTTCTGAAGGATGCGGGCCAGCAAGCGCCGCGACGGCTCCTCGTCGTCCACGACGAGAACGTGCGCCGCGTGCTGAGGTGCGTCGTCGGGCATCTCGCTCAAACCACCGGCACGGAGGCCATCTTGCCGGCGAGTGTGTCCCTCACGGCCTGGATCAGATCGGTCTCGGAGAACGGTTTCTGGAGGAGCATCTCGGATCCGTCGAGGACGCCGTTCTGGCTGATGATCTCGTCGGTGTAGCCGGACATGAAGAGCGTCGGAAGGCCCAGCCGCTCGGCGAGCTCGCGCCCGGCCATGCCCGGCATGATCACGTCGGTGAGAAGCAGGTCGACGTGGCCCGGCGTGACGCCCTTCATCAGCTCGATCGCCTCCGCCGCGCTGCACGCATCCATCACCGCGTAGCCGTTGCGTGAGAGGAGGCGGACGACAAGGTCGCGGACGGCCTTCTCGTCCTCGACGACGAGTACGCGCTCTCCCGCTCCCAGCGAGGGGGCCGCGGACTCACTCTGCAGTTCGTCCTCGGGCCTCTCGGCATCGAAGCGAGGGAAGTAGACCTTAAAGGTGGTGCCGACGTCGACCTCCGAGTACACCGAGAGGTGGCCGCCCGACTGCGTCACGATCCCGTAGACGGTGGCGAGACCGAGACCCGAGCCCTCGCCCTTCGGCTTCGTCGTGAAGAAGGGCTCGAAGATCCGCTTCTGCAATTCCTTCGGTATGCCCTCACCCGTGTCGCTGATCGAGAGGCAACAGTAGTCGCCGGGGTCCAGGCCGGGATGGAGGCGTGCGAACGCGGCGTCGACCCTCACGTTCACGGTCTCGAGCAGGAGACTGCCGCCCTTCGGCATCGCGTCCTTCGCGTTGACGGCCAGGTTCATGAGGATCTGCTCCATCTGGCCCCAGTCGACGTTGACGCGCCAGGGGTCGCCGGCGAGGTGGGTCGTGAGGGTGATGTTCTCGCGGATCGTGCGCTGGAGGAGTTGCTCCATGCCGGCGACGATGTCGTTCAGGTTGCTGACCTGTGGTTGCACGACCTCCTTGCGCGAGAACGTCAACAGTTGACGCGTGAGTCGTGCGCCGCGATCGCCGGCGTCGAGGATCGTCTCCACGTCGGCGCGCTTCGGATCGTCTGCCTCGAGTTCTTCTTCAACCAGGCGGGCGTAGTTGATCACGACGGAGAGCAGGTTGTTGAAGTCGTGAGCGATACCCCCGGCGAGCTGACCGACGGCTTCCATCTTCTGCGATTGACGCAGGCTTTCCTCCAGAACCTTGCGGTCGGTGACATCCTGGGCCACCACCAGCACCGACGTCCTGTCCTCGAAGCTGATCAGATGCGAGGTGATATCCACCGTCAGGTACCGGCCGTCTTTCGTGAGATGACGCCAGGCTCCCGAGTCCTGATATCCACTCCTATCGGCCTCGAGGTTGTTCAGGAGGGCGGGAACCTCCTCGATGGGTCGTATGTCCTTGATCGTCATGCCGAGGAACTCATCACGCGAGTACCCGTACTTCTCGATCGCCGCGTTGTTCACGGCGAGGAAAGCCAACGACTCGCGGTCGTACACCCACATCGGAAGGGGGTTGCTCTGGAAGAGCAGGCGGAAGGTCTCCTCGCTCTTGTGCAGAGCCTCTGCGGACTTCTCCTGCTCCTCGATGCGGATCCTCTGCGACGCTAGTTCGCGCTCGCGCGATTCGACCGCCTTCTCCTGCGCGTTCTCGCTGAACTTCCACGCGGCGAGACCCGCTGCACTCTGGCCCAAGATGAAGAAGCCGTGGATCGCAGCCCAGGTCCAGGGATCCCGGATGGCCGGCATGTGGTTGTAGACATCGTTGGGAGCGATGCCGCCCATCACACCGTGATGAACGACGACGAACCCGATCGCCAAGACGAAGGGGATCCACGCCTGGTACAACGTAACGACCGCCACCATCACGAAGAAATGGAAGTGGGCTTCGATCACACCGCCCGAGATATGGACGGTGACGCCCGACGAGATCATCAGGCCCAACGTCCCGATGATCATGCGGTTGAGCTTAGAAACCCCTTTGACGCTCGCCGCGAAAGCGGGAACGGCCACGACGGCACCTTCCAGGATCCCGTGGAGAGGGGTGTAGCCCCTGATCATCGCGAAGAGCGGCAGCACGAGGGCATGTGCCCACAGAAGGATGCAGATCGCGCGCTGCCGCGTGACCCACGCCTCGTCCGGCAGCGTCATACCCTTCGGCAGGAGCCGCTTCAGGCGCGCCATGAGAACGCCGCGCGGGCGCGACACGGATCCGTCTTCGGTGATGATCCCAGTGGTCATAGACAGTCCCAAACTGCATCGAGTGCCGTTGTTGGACTATCGGACGCACAGGGCGGCGTCTTGAACGGATCTCGGCCAAGATCCTTCGGCCCCGGGGAACGGAAAAACGCCGCCGAGCGTTATCG
>JBOGXG010000373.1:0-12238 GCA_050694195.1 Actinomycetota bacterium
GCCTCCGAGCGCGCCTCCTGACCGGTCGCCGGGATGATCTCCCGGAGCGCCTCGGTCGTCTCGTCTTCCATCGCGATGATCTTGCGAAGGCCCTCGGACGTCATCGGGAAGGCCTCGAACGAAGCCACCGAGCTGGTCGGTTGCCCGCCGAGCGCCACCACCTTCTCGAGCAAGCGCCGAGCATCGTCAAGTTCTTGCGCTCCGTAGCGCCCCAGCTTCATCCCGATCCCTTGATATTCCACGCCGACCACGGTCCCGGCGGCCCACGTATAGAGAGCGGCGGAGCGCATCTGCATCGGCAGCGCTCGGTTGAGAAGTCTCACGACCTCCTCGACATCCATCTTCTCGTCCGGCATCCTCGTCCCTCCTGGTCTGGTTGTGAACGCTCTACATACCCGCGACCGGGATCTCCAACTGCGATCTCTGGTGCAGAGGTTCCCGTTACATAGCCGGTATCTCGGCCCTGGGAAGAGGGAGTAGGTCAACGGATCTGCGGGTTTTGCCGATACACCGGGTATGAGGCCTTGGGGTTTAGGCTCTGGCGATGCTCAGGACGGCCAAACTCATCCTCGTACTTCTGCTGCTGGTCGCCGGCTCCGCGGCCTGTGGAAGCGAAGACGCGGCGGACGACTCGGATCCCGGGGCCCAGCCCTCGGCGGAAGAACCTGTGGACGACGGGGGCGATGGGGAGGCAGCTTGTTACGAAGAACCTTTCACGACCGACTCGGGTCTCGAGATAACGGACACCAAGTGCGGGGACGGCGAGGTTGCAGAGTCGGGCAACACCGTCGAGGTCCATTACGTGGGCACCCTGGAGGATGGGACGCAGTTCGATTCTTCGAGGGAGCGCGGCGAGCCGTTCGAGTTCCCGCTGGGCTCAGGGATGGTCATCCAGGGATGGGACGAAGGGGTCGTCGGCATGGCGGTCGGGGGCGTACGGACGCTCACGATCCCTCCGGAGCTCGGTTACGGCGCGGAGGGCGCGGGCGACCTCATCCCACCCGACTCCACCCTGATCTTCGAGATCGAACTGTTGAAGGTGTCCGAGGGACCGTCCCGCTAGGGGAGGCGCGTCGTGCCTCCCGATAAGAAAGTGGCGGATCCGAGCGACGAATTCGCGGACGCCCGCGCCCATCTCAGTGGAGTTACCGCTCAGTACGCGGTCGCTCGCGAGTTGGCGAGCGCCGGGACGATCGAGGAGACGGCCCCTCGGGTTCTGCGGGCGATCCTTCAGAACCTGAAATGGGAGGTTGGATCGTTCTGGCTCGTCGATCGTGGGCGCGAGCGTCTGCGGTGCATCGACATCCAGCACCTCGACCCAAAGACGCGTTCGACGTTCGCCGAGGGATCGATCGACGTCGAGTTCGAGGAAGGGCTCGGTCTGCCGGGTCGGGTGTGGAACGAGAACGCCGCCGTGTGGGTGAGCGACATCCAGACCGACGACAACTTCCCGCGTGGTCAGGGCGCGGCCGCTGGCGGTCTCCACGCGGCGATGGCCTTCCCGATCGCGGTGGGGGACGACGTCCTTGGAGTCATGGAGTTCCTCGCCACGGAGATCCTCGAGCGGAACGAGAACCTCCTCCTCAGTCTCAACGCGTTGGGCAGTCAGATCGCTCAGTACGTTCAGCGCGTTCAGACCCAAGAGGCGATACGAGAGAGCGAGGCCCTGAAATCCGCGATCCTCGACTCGGCCCTCGACTGCGTGATCTCCATGGATGAAGACGGACGCATCATCGAGTTCAACCCTGCGGCAGAGAAGGTCTTTGGATACGCCCGCGAGGACGTGATCGGTCGGGACATGGCAGACCACATCATCCCGCCCGACCTGAGAGAGGAACAGCGCGAAGGCCTCCGCAGGTATCTGACGACCGGCAAAGCGAACGTCCTGGGCCGGCGTTTCGAGATCAGGGCGATGCGAGCGGACGGAAGTGAGTTCCCGGTGGAGGTCGCTATCACGAGGGTCGACGTTCCGGGACGCGCCCTCTTCACCGGTTACATACGCGACATCACGATGAGGGTCCACGCGGAAGAGGAGCGAGCTCGCTTGCTCGAGCTCGAGCAAGGAGCGCGCGTCGAGGCCGAGACCGTTAGCCGTCGTCTCAGCCAACTCGAACGGATCACCGAGTCGGCGCTCACACGTATGTCCCTCGACGATCTTCTGGTCGAGCTGTTGAAGCGGTTGAGTGAGGTCCTGTCGGTCGACACCGCCGCGGTCGAGCTCATCTCCGAGGATCGAGCCTTCCTAACGCTGCGAGCGGTGACCGGCGGCGATCTGGAACGGATGGAGGGCATGAGGATCCCCATGGGGGAGGCTCTCGCCGGGCACATCGCCGCGACGGGGGAGCCGCTGATCGTCGAGAACCTGAAGCGAGAGGGATTCGAAAGCCCAGTCTTCTCCGAGGGGATCTCGTCGGTCGTCGGGGTTCCCCTGAATATCGCGTCGAACCTGATCGGCGTGGTCATCGTCGGAACGCGCGAAGAACGCCGGTTCACGCCGGAAGAGGTCGAGTTGATGCGACTCGCGGCGGACAGGATGGCGATACCGATCGAGAACGCCCGCCTGTTCGACCGCGAGCACCGGATCGCGAACCTGTTGCAGCGCAGTCTGCTCCCCGATCGACTCCCGCGGGTGCCGGGCATGACGGTTGCATCGCGCTACGTCGCCGGGGGGGCCGGACTGATGGTTGGTGGCGATCTCTACGACGTCATCCCGCTATCGGGTGGGCACGTCGGGGTCGTCATCGGCGACGTGGTGGGGAGGGGTGTCAGGGCTGCATCGGTCATGGGCCAGTTGCGTAACGTCCTCCGCGCTTATGCGGTCGAGGGTCACTCGCCGGCCTCGGTGCTCCAGCGCGTCGATGCCTTCACGGAGGGTCTGCCGGAAACGGATATGGCAACCCTCGTCTACCTCCGATGCGATCCGAAGACCGGGACCGTCGTCTATACGAACGCCGGTCATCCACCACCGCTCATCCTTCGCAACGACGGCTCCACGGAGTATCTCGAGGGTGCGAGATCGGTCCCGATCGCGACGGTGAGAGGTGCCGAATTCACCGACGCGCTCACCCATCTTGCTCCCGGCGAGACCTTGCTCTTGTATACGGACGGGCTGATCGAGGAGCGCCAACGTTCGATCGACGAAGGCCTTGACGAACTGAAGGATGCGATGGCTCGAGGGCCCAAGGATCTCGAAGGTCTGTGCGATTTCGTCCTCAAAGAGATCCTGAGCGATAGAGAGTCGGTCGACGATACGGCCCTCGTCGCGGTCCGGTTGCTCCCGCTGGGAGTGGACGTACTGGACCTGATCCTGCCGGCAGAGCCGAACTCGCTCGCCTACCTCCGGCGCGAGCTAAGCCGTTGGTTAGGGCAAGGCCGGGCCACCGAGCAGGAGATCTTCGAACTGACCGTGGCGAGCTGCGAAGCGGCCGCGAACGCCGTGGAGCATGCCTATGGTCTGGCGGAGGCCGATTTCCAGGTGAAGGCGTCCATCGAAGATGACGTCGTGACTATCATCGTCCGTGATCAGGGTCGCTGGCGGGCTCCGAGAGGCAGCAATCGCGGACGAGGTCTTCAGCTCATCGAGTCCCTGATGGATGAGATGCAGCTGGGACACCACGAGGAAGGCACGGAGGTGAGGATGACGCGGCGTCTGGCGGGAGGAACGAGCCGTGAATGACCTAGCCCGGGTGACGATCCGACAGCGAGGTGCTATCTGGATCGTCACGATCAGAGGCGAGATCGATATGTCGAACTCGCAGATCGTCTCCGACGAGATGCGAGGCGCTATCCCCAACCACGCGAAGGGGGTCGTACTGGACCTCACGAAGACCTTCTATCTCGACAGCCGCGGCATCTCTCTCGTCTTCCAGATGGCGCGGCGACTGAAGGTACGGGGCCAAGAACTTGGTATCGCGGTGCCCGATGATGCGCCGATCCGTGCCGTCCTGTCACTGACGGAGGTCGCGTCCGTAGCCGCGATCTATCCAACGGTGGACGCCGCGGAAGCCGGGCTGCTGGTCCTAGATCCGTAATCTCAGATCCAGCACCAACCCTTGGGAGGCAGGCTCTCGTCGGAGGTGGTGTCCTGTGTCTCGATGATCTCGCGGCCGTTCCTGGTGGTCGTAACGGTCGTCTTCGTCGCGATCCCTTGGGGTTTGTCACAGTTGTCGAAGACCCAGATCCGTTTACGCCATGAGGGCTCGGGCAACGAGCCTTTCGTGAGCAGGGGGTAGTAGAAAACGAAGAGCCCGATCGCGCCGGCGAGATAGAGGGCGACCGACGCCTTCGCTTCCCACGTCTGCCCTAGTTTCGTGAACGCCCACGCGATCGCGAGGCACATGAACGGCACGGTTGGCAAGAGATAGAAGATGAAGACCGCGGAGCGGCCCGTCGGTATCAACCAGGGTAGGTACGTGAATGCGAACCCGGCGAGGATCAACCCCTCGGGTTGTCGGAAGTCTCGCTTCAAAGCCCATGCCACCGCGAGGGACGCCATCGCTATCAGCGAGGTCCACCAGACGAAGGGACTGCCGGTGGCGAATATCTCTTGGTATTCGCCGTTCGACGCGTTCGGGTTGCACGATTCACCCGAGCAGAAGAAATAGGAGACGGGACGCTTGATCAACGGCCACGACCACGCGGGCGACTGGTAGGAATGCGTCGCTTCTAAGGTTCGGTGGAAGCCGAGCATGCACAACTGCTGGTGGAAGAAGTTATAGGTCCAGTTCCCATCCTTCCAGGCGCAGTCTTCCTCCTTGACGAAGTCGTAGATCGGCTCGTCGTGGATCCGGCCGATGTATGTCGACGTGTAGACCAACAACGGCACGAGGAACAGGAAGAGCGCGACCGACGCGCCCTCGACCTTCAAGGTCCGGCGGCCGGGCTTATCTATGTCCGCTCTGCGGCGCGAAGAGACCTCCCAGACGATCGTGAGAACGACGATGGCTACGAAGATGAGGATCCCGGACCATTTGGACGCAACTGCGGCCGCGGCGGCGGCTCCGGCAGCCAGCCGCCACGGTCTCCGAAGCGACATGGAGTCTTGGTCGGGCGGGAGGTTCGCCCGCTCGATCATCCGATCCCGATCCATGACGAGGAAGAGGAATGCCGCCAAGCCGAACATCGGAACGAAGATGTCGAGCATCGCGGTGCGCGATTGGACGAAGTGAAGTGGATCGATCGCGAGCAGGAGAGCGGCGACCGCCGCCGGGAGGAGGCTTCTGAATAACCGGCGCGCGAGGAGGAAGAGAAGAACGACGGTGATGGTCCCGGCGATCGCCGGAACGATCCTCCAACCGAAGGAGTCGTACGCGAATGCCTTCACACCGACCGCGATGAGCCACTTGCCGAGCGGGGGGTGCACTCGCGTGGACTCGCTCGCGATCTCGCACAGTTCCTTGGAACCACCCGCGTAGTTGCAGGCGTCCTTGGCGTAGTAGGTCTCGTCGAAGACCAGATCGGGGGGGTCGGCCAACCCCCATAGACGGAGCACGGCAGCGATGAGCGTTATGCCGATCAGAACGATGAGGTCGAGCCGCGTCCACGGAACCTTCGTAGAACCCGTGGGTGAAGGCGCGGCTGCGGACCCTTCCTCGGCCCTTCCTTCCTCGATCACGGGGGCAGCATAGTTACTCTCTGCTCCTGTGAGGACGATGGTTGCAGGGCTCGCGGTCCTTCGAATGAGGCCAACGGCGTTCCTTCCGTTCCTTCTCGAGGGAGCGATGGCGGCGGTAGCCGTTGCGACGGGTCTCCTCCCGTCCATGCCGCAGTCGGTCGTCGCGGGGGCCGTGTTTCCGCTCGATGTTCTGTTCGACGTAAAGCGCTCGATCGGTTACGCACACTCGTGGCCGTGGCTCGTCGCCGCTCTGCTGGTGTCCATCCTCGTTCGAAGCACGATCCTGGCGGCGATCGTTCATCTCGTCGATCCGGAGCGGCGTTCGTTCCGCTCGTTGTGGCCGGCCGCGGCTCGCCTCACCGCTGCCGCCGTTGCCGCCCTGTTCCCCGGCGCGGCGCTGTTCTTCATCGGAGTGGTCCTCCGCTACGCGCCTTTCGTGTGGGCGGCGGCCCTCCTCTGTTTCGCTCCCGCCCTATTACTCGCTCGGCGGGCGGCGTGGCTGGGCGCGGAGGATGTCGGTCGATCTGCGCCGGCGCCCTACCTCGGTAGCTTCCTCCTGAACGCAGCCATCATCTGCCTGGCGGGTGCCTCCGTTACGGCGCTATCGCGAACGACACCGTGGCTCGGTGCTGCGGTCCTTCTGGTACTGGCTCCGGTTGAGGCGGCGTTCTTCCTCGGCTGGCGGGCGCAGGTGCAGGGGGACGCGGCCCCCGAGCGGAGCCGCGTCGTCGCGACGGTGACGGTGGCGGCGCTCATCGCCTTCGCCGTTGTCGTCGCCGGCGACAGGATGTCCGACGACAGTTTCGGGAACCGGACGGTGGACGGCCGCGCCGGGTCCTTGGTGCTCTTGGGCGGCGTCGATTCGACGTCGGAGACGGGATCCCTCGCCGACCTCGATCCTCGATCCTTGGGATGGACATCGGACGATGCGGTTCTCCTGTCGTATTCGGAGGACCCTCGTTACTCGAAGGCCGATACGCGTCGCGATCTGGATGAGGTGGCTCCGTTGGTCGGGATGCAGATCGCCGCGCAGGACCCACCCGTGGCGCTGTTCGGTCATTCCCAGGCAGCGCTCATACTCGACAGGATGATCCTCCAGGACCTTTCCCTGCCCGATAGCGCGGTCGTCGTAGCGGCCCCACCGGTCGCTTCGCCCCGGCTGAACGTGCCCCCGCCCGGACGATCGAGCGAGGGCAAGCCGGGCGGCGACCTGGCTCGAGGACTGTCGTGGTTGCTCGACCGCGTAGGCCTGAGCCCCTACGACGTCGATGCGCCGGCCAGCCCGACGAACCTCAGTTCGGAACCGCCCGCCGACTCGGCGGGGGTCCGGAGGACGTCGGTATGGGCACTCGCGGATTCCGTCTGGCTCGACACGGACTGGCGGCGCGACGGTGAGGTGAACGTCGTCGCGATATCGGATCACGTCGGAGCCGTCGCCGATGAGTACGCGCTGAGCCGTTCGGTCGCGTTCTTCGCCGGCGAGGAGGTAGGAGCAGACGATCGAACCTGGCGTGGTGTGCTGGCGACCACGCTTAGATACGCGTTCGCCCCCTGGAGACCATAGAAGGAGCGGCGATATGGGAGGCCTGATCCTCTGCGCAACACCGATAGGGAACCTCGACGACATGTCGCGGCGCGCGATCGATACGTTGCGGGACGCCGACATCGTTGCCTGTGAGGACACCAGGCGTGCGCGCAAACTGTTCGCCCATTTCGGTCTCACCGCGAAGGGCATGGTCGTCTACAACGAGGCGACGGAGGAGCGCAAAGCCACCGACCTCGTGAAACGGATCGCTGCCGGCCGGACGGTCGTCCTCATCTCCGACGCCGGCATGCCCGGGCTTTCTGATCCGGGGTTCAGACTCGTAACCGCCTGTATCGCCGAGGGGCTGCACGTGGGTGTCGTTCCCGGACCGAACGCGGCGATCGCTGCTCTCGTCGTGTCGGGCCTACCTCCGGCGCGCTTCGTGTTCGAAGGCTTCCTGCCACGGAAGAAAGGCGATCGTAGGAGGCGATTCGAGACCCTCGTCGACGAGCAGAGGACGATCGTGTTCTACGAGTCCCCGCATCGCATCGAGGAGTGTCTCGTCGACCTTTTCGATGTTCTCGGCGACAGGCCCGTCGCGCTCGCGCGCGAGCTAACGAAGATGTACGAGGAGGTGAGGCGTGGGTCGGCATCCGCGCTTATCGAAAGCGTTCGCGCCGAGCCCCCGAGGGGAGAGATGGTCGTCGTCGTCCAAGGAGCGGTACGGGACAGCAGGGTTGAACCCTCGACCGAGGAACTCGCCGCGCGAGCTCGCTCCCTCATGGACGGTGGAGTGCCCCGTAAGGACGCCCTCGCGCAGGTAGCTCGGGAGTCCGACGTTTCGAAGCGGAAGGTCTTCGATGCGCTCGTGGAGGAGAAGAGCTAGGCGCGCCCTCGCTCAGTCGCGCTCGTCGTCGGTCTCCTCTGGCGGCTTCCTTTTCCTCCTACGGCCGGCGATCCGTTCGCCGAAGATGAGCCCGGCGAGGACGAGTGCGCCCGCGACCACGACGATTACCACCGCCCACTCCGGTAGATCCAGCACCGTTCGTCCTTATGACATTGAGGTTTCGATTGAAACCTGAGTATCTTTTTCATCGGACGGTGGGACTACTACACGAGGTGGGTCGCAAGTGGAACTGGACGGGAACGGCGTTCCAGGAGGGCTGAGGGACCGGAAGAAGAGCGAGACGCGGGACGCTCTTCGTGCCGCGGCTCTTCGACTCTTCCGCGATAGGGGGTTCGCGGCCGTCTCGGTGGATCAGATCGCGGCGGAGGCCAACGTTTCCCGCAGCACGTTCTTCCGTTACTTCGGTTCGAAGGAAGCGGTCCTCTTCAACGACATCGACGAGGTGGGCGGCATCTTCCTCGAGGAGATCAGAGGGCGACCTTCGACCGAGGGGGCGGCGGACGCTTTCGAGCACGCCCTGCTGGCGATATCGCGTCACAGCGCCAGTCGACGCACGCAGGATCAGCAGCGCGCCCTCGACGACCTGCTTCGGACCGACCCTGCGCTGAGCGCCAGACGGATGGCCGATCTGGCTCGCTGGGCGGAAGCGATCGCCGGCGTCTTCGCCGAGCGGGCCGGCCGCGAGGAACCGACCTTCGCCGACCGCCTCGCGGCATCGACCTGCATGCAAGTGACAGAGGAGATCGCGCGGGCGTGGCGGGAAGACGATTCGGCCGATGCCGCCCACTGGATCAAGGAGGCGTTCCGGGTCTTGCGATCCTTCTGAGGGGGCCGGGGGACGGACCGACGGCTACTGCTTGGCCTTCTCCGTCGCCGTGGTGGTCTCCGTCTCCGGCAGGCGAACCTCGATGCGGCCGAGCTTGGCCAGTTCCCCGGCGCAGTTCTCGCACACCATCCGATCCCGGTACTCGATCTGGGGTTCCTCGGCGCCACAGAACAGGCAGAGATCGACGCGTTTCTGGAGGATGATCTGCTCCCCATCGACGCTGATCTCGAGCTGGTCGCCCTCCCGGATCCCGAAGACCCGCCTGAGCTCGGAGGGTAGGACGATGCGTCCAAGTTCGTCGATCTTCCTGACGACGCCCGTCGACTTCATGGGAGCTCCCCCTGGATATTAATGGTAACAGTTGCCAATCTTTGCCCATCTTCAGGGCCTAGTCAAACCCCCAGGCCGACAATTCCGCCTTTGGTCTCAGCAATTTACACCCATAACACTGTCTCAGGCGGGATTCCCTTGGTTCGTTAGTCTCTTGCGGATGAGCGACCGCGTCTACTACGTAACGACCCCCATCTACTACGTGAACGACGTTCCCCACCTGGGCCACGCTTACACGACCGTCGCGGCCGATCTCATAGCCCGGTTCCGCCGCATGCAGGGCCGGGAGGTCCACCTCCTCACGGGGACCGACGAGCACGGCCAGAAGGTCCTCCGGACCGCCGAGGAGAGGGGTCTCACGCCGAAGGAATGGACGGATCAGATGATCCCCCGCTGGACCGAGGTGTGGGAGGCCCTCGGGATCACGAACGACGACTTCATAAGGACGACCGAGGAACGCCACGAGAAACCGGTCCAGCAGTTCGTCCAGGCCCTGTACGACAAGGGGGAGATCTACCTCGGCAGCTACGAAGGGCTGTATTGCGTCGGCTGCGAGGCCTTCAAACAGCCCGACGAGCTCGTCGACGGTAAGTGCCCTCTCCATGGTACGGAGCCCGAGGTCGTCGAGGAGGAGAACTACTTCTTCCGGTTGGCGAACTACGCGGACAAGCTCATCGAGTTGTACGAGAACGACCCGCGGTTCGTCATGCCCGAGGCGCGTCGTAACGAGGTTCTCGGCAAGGTTCGCCATGGTCTAGAGGATCTGTCGATCTCGCGTGTGAGTTTCGATTGGGGTGTTCCGATCCCGTGGGATCCGAAGCACGTCATCTACGTGTGGATCGACGCACTCCAGAACTACATCACCGCCGTCGGTTACGGGAGCGACGAGGCGAGATTCGAACGGATCTGGCCGGCCGATGTCCTTGTCGTAGGCAAGGACCTCGTGTGGTTCCTCTCGGTGATCTGGCCGGCGATGCTGATGGCGTTAGACATGCCGCTCCCGCGCACGGTGTTCGCACACGGTTTCCTTCAGGTCGGCGGCGAGAAGATGTCGAAATCCCGGCTGACCGGGATCTCCCCGCACGATCTGATCGCCACCTTCGGGGTGGATGGTTACCGCTACTACTTCATGAGGGAGATCTCCTTCGGTCTCGATGGCAACTTCTCGTGGGAAGGGATGCTCGATCGCTATAACTCGGACCTCGCGAACGATCTCGGGAACCTCGCGTCGCGGGTTCTATCCATGATCACTCGTTACCTCGACGGCGCGGTCCCCGAGGGGCCGCGCGCGGACGAGTTGCAAGCCGTCGACGAGGATCTGCGGAGCGTCCAGCGTCGTTCGTTCACTGCCATGGAGCGGGCGATGGACGACATCGCTCCGCATGAGGCCCTCAAGTCCGCCTGGGCGTTCGTCCGGAGATGCAACTCATACGTCGAGGAGGTAACGCCGTGGTCGCTAGCGAAGGACGACGCGAACCGGCGACGTCTCGAGGTCGTCCTCTATCTGCTCGCCGACTCTTTGAGACTTCTAAGCCTGATGCTGGCCCCCGTCATCCCTGCCGCGGCCGGTGAGTTGTGGCGACGGTTGGGATACGACGACGCGGTCGAGAAGCACACGTATCCCGAGGATCTCCATTGGGATGCGCTGACTCCCGGCGCCACCGTCAAGGTGGGGGACCCGCTCTTCCCGCGTCTCGAAGCCGACGCCTAGCCAGACCCGTCGATGTGGTTCGATACGCACAGTCACATCTCCGGGATCGAGGACCCCCGGGAACTCGACGAGGTCATCGCTCGTGCCCGCGACACCGGCGTCGAGGGGATAGTCGTTCTGGGTACCGATGCGGAGTCGAGTCGTTGCGCGGTAGACGTCGCGCGATCCGCAGATCTATGGGCGGGTGCCGCGTTCCATCCCACCTCCGTCAAGGGATGGGACGACGGGTGGATGGCCGAGATCGAACCTCTCCTCGATGACCCGTCGGTGGTCGCGGTCGGGGAGACCGGCATCGATCTTCACTGGGATCGTACCTACCTGCCGGATCAGGAGGCCGCCTTCCGGGCCCACATCGCGCTGGCCAAGGCGCGCGGTAAGGCCCTCGTCATCCACACTCGCGCCTCGGTCGACGAAACACTCGAGATCCTCGAGGGAGCGGGCCCCCCCGAGCGGCTCGTCTTCCACTGCTGGTCCGGCGACCTCCGGCAGTTACGGCGCGCTCTGGATCTGGGCGCGCACATCTCGTTCGCCGGGAACATCACGTTCAAGAGCGCGGGAGACCTCCGTGAGGCGGCCCGGCACGTTCCGGCCGAGCGGCTCTTGATCGAGACGGACTCGCCGTACCTCGCGCCCGTCCCACATCGCGGCCGTTCCAACGAACCCGCGTTCGTTCGCTTCGTCTGCGAGGCCGTCGCGGAGAGCCGCGGGGAGACCGCTCAAGTGACTGCTGCGGTCACCACCAACAACGCGCGGAGATTCTTCGGGATCGAGGGATGACGGCCACACTTCTCGGCGCGAAGCGGCTCCGCGAGCTGTTGGACGCGCACGACATCCATCCCAGTAAGGCGTTGGGGCAGAACTTCGTGATCGATCCGAACACCATCCGCAAGATGGTGGAGGTCGCCGGTGTCGTGGAGGGAGACGTCGTCCTCGAGATCGGTGCGGGGGCCGGCTCGCTCACGCTCGGCCTGGTGGCGGCGGGGGCGAACGTGACCGCCGTGGAACTCGATCGGAGGCTCCTGCCGGTCATCGAGGAGGTGACCGCAGAGCTTCCCTCGGTATCGGTGGTCCACGCCGACGCCGTCACCTTCGACTACGGCTCGGTCGTGGCGTCGAGCATGGTTGCGAACCTGCCGTACAACATCGCGACGCAGGTCGTGCTGCGGGCGCTCGAGGAAGGCCCCGATCTGAAGCGGTTGACGGTGATGACTCAACGGGAGGTGGGCGAACGACTGGCCGCGTCGCCGGGGAGCAAGGTGTACGGCCTCACGACGGTGCTGCTCGCGTACTTCGCCCACGCGCGCGTCGCGGCGCGTGTATCGCGA
>JBOGXG010000374.1:0-3926 GCA_050694195.1 Actinomycetota bacterium
GTGTAGATGACCTCCATCCCGGCGTCCCGCAGCGCCCGCGCCACGACCTTGATGCCGCGGTCGTGGCCGTCCAGACCTGGTTTCGCTACGAGGATGCGCGCTCGTCCGGCAGGCACGGTTGGATCGCTCCTTGATCGTCCGTTGGATCTCTACGGGTCCGGCGCGCCGCTCGCCGGCTGGATTGGCCCCCCCGGACCCTCTTCGCTAGTCTCGTGGTTCCAACCCGGGCGGCGACGGCGCCGATAGGGGAGATTAGCAGGTCAGGGGGGGCATCAGGCTTGGTACACCCGACCCGGCAAACCACGCGACTCCTCCTCGATCTCGACTCCTGG
Source organism: Actinomycetota bacterium (assembly GCA_050694195.1). Classification (GTDB taxonomy): domain Bacteria; phylum Actinomycetota; class CADDZG01; order CADDZG01; family WHSQ01; genus JBOGXG01. The sequence goes on from JBOGXG010000374.1 coordinate 333, forward strand.
CATCCCGTCGAGGACGCCCTCACCTCCGCCGATCCGCTCGGGTTCCCCGGTTATCCGGAGGCGCTCGCCGAGCGGAGCACCGGCAACGGTGACGAGTCTGTCAAGGCCGGACCCGGGACGATCGACGGGATCAGCGTCGAATACGCGCTCTTCGATTTCCAGTTCTTCGGGGGGAGCATGGGCGAAGTCGCGGGCGAACGCCTCGCCCGCTCGATGGAGCGGGCCGCGGAGCGAGGAGTGCCGTTCTTACTGCGGACGGCGACGGGCGGAGCTCGCATGCAAGAGGGGATGCGCTCGCTGATCCAGATGCCGAAGGTCGTCGTCGCGCGGCTCGGCCTCGCCGAGGCTCGCGTGCCGTTCATCGCGATCCTGAGCGACCCCACGACGGGCGGCGTTTTCGCGAGCCTCGCCTCGCTCGCCGATGTAACGATCGCCGAAGCAGAAGCGACCATCGGCTTCGCCGGCCCCCGCGTGGCCGAGCGGTTCATGGGATATCGCCTCCCTCACGGCTCCCATACCGCGGAGTCGGCTTTCATGTCGGGCCTGGTGGACGAGGTCGTCGATCCCGAGGAACTCCGCGACTTCGTCATCACGATCCTCGTGACCCTCGCTCGGGACGACCCGCGCGCCGGCGCGCCTCCGCCAGAACCGAGCGGAGAAAGCATCGATGAGTGGACCGCCGTAGAGAGAGCACGCGACCCCGACCGGCCTCTGGGACACGAACTCATCCTCGAGATAGCGGAGTCCCTGATCGTTCTCCACGGCGATCGCGCGGGAGGCGTGGACCCTGCGGTCGACATCGCGCTGGCGCGTATCGCCGGGCGCCGCGTGATGGTTCTCTCTCTGGACCGACAGCGTTCCCCCGGTCCGGCCGCGTATCGAGAAGCTCGGCGCGCCATCGAAATCGCGGTCCGACTCGGGCTCCCCGTGGTCTCGATCGTCGATACACCTGGTGCCGACCCTTCCGCCGACGCGGAGGCCGGCGGGATCGCCGGTGAGATCGCACGCACGTTCCAGGACCTCCTCGCGGCGCCCGTTCCGACGCTTTCGATCGTGACGGGTGAAGGAGGGAGCGGCGGCGCTCTCGCCTTCTGCGCGACCGACACGTTGCTGGCTTACGAACACTCCGTCTTCTCGGTTATCGGCCCCGAGCTCGCCGCGGAGATCCTGTGGCGGGACGCCGAACGGGGGCCGGAGGCGGCACGGCTTCTGAAGGTGACCGCGGCGGATCTCCTCGCGTTGGGCGTAGCCGATCGTCTCGTCGCCGAGCCCCTGACCCCCGCGTCCCTAGAGAACCTCATCGCCTATCATCTCAGCCGTCTCTGCGACGGCGGCTCGTCTCCCGACGAACTCCGCGCGGCACGCCGACGACGGTGGAGATCACGGTATGGCGACTGAAAAGAGAGCTCGCAAGAAGGCGGCACGCGATGCCGCCCTCGCCGCGCGCGAAGCCGAGATGCGCCGCCGTCGATGGGCGCGCCTCGGAGCGGTCGGACTCGTCGTCGCGCTGGTCGTCGGGCTTGCCCTTTTCAGCGGTGACGATCCCGGCGACGGGAACGGTGATCGCGATGACTCCGAGCCCGCAGCCGCGGCAACCAGTCCGGCATCCGGAGAGGTCGCGTGCGGCGGGGAGGAGCCTCCGGCCGCGGATCCTCAGCAGTACCCGAAGCCGGAGGAAGTCACCGAAGACGGCGTCGATTACGGAGCCGTCATCCAGACGTCGTGCGGTGAGATCGAGATGGACCTACTCGAGGAGAAGGCGCCCGAGACCGTCAATAACTTCGTCTTCCTCGCCCAGGAGGGCTACTACGACGGGCTGATCTGGCACCGCGTCGAGCCCGACTCGGTGATCCAGACCGGCGATCCCGACGGCGTGAACGGACAGGAGCCGGACGGGCCCGGTTACACGATCCCCGACGAGTTCCCCAAGGAGGCAGCCGAGTACGTCTACGGCGTCGTTGGATTGGCGAACGCCGGGCCCGGGACGGGCGGTAGCCAGTTCTTCATAGTCGTTCACGATCCGGAGGGCGGCGAGCCGGCCGGCTTCCAACCGCTCTACTCGATCTTCGGCGAGGTCGCCGAGAGCTCCTACCCGACGCTCGAGGAGATCTCGAAACAGGAGACGTTCGGTGGCAACGACCCCGCTCAGGCAACGGTCCCCGTGAACCCGATCTACATAGAGTCGATCGAGATCACCGAGAGCTGACACCACCGAACACCTTTCAAAGAACGAAACGGAGATACTTCTGGGATGCCCGAGCCCGGTCCGTATGGCCCTCTTCCCTGGTCGCATCCGCGCCCCTGGTCCCTATGGGCGTACGCCACGCTGAACCTGGTGTTGGCGGTCTACTTCACGATCTTCATCGCGGAGGGCGACATCGACGTTCCCGCATGGGCGTTCGGGGTGGTCCTCCTCTACCTCGCGTGGCGAGGGTCGAAGCTAGCGTGGGCAGCTTCCGTAACCAGCGTCGCGATCTACCTGATCGTGTCGGCCGTCGAGGTCAGCATGGCAACGAGACAAGGAGGCCACCACCCGATGCTTCATGTGATGGAGGCAACGCTTCTGCTGGCCATGCTGGTTCTCCTATTGTCCCGGCCGACGCGACGGTTCTATGACCTGGGGCTACGGAGGCAAGATGGGGTCGCTAGCCAACCTCGATAGAACCGAGGACCGCGGCGCGCAGCTCTGCAAGGGAGGAACCTACGGCCTCTAAGGCTTGCTCGAGATGGTGGGGACCGTCGGGCCGAAGCGACCGCCAGTACTCGGATTCGTCGATCACGCCCAGAAGCACGTGGGGAGGCTCCACCGAGTGCGAGTGAAGATCTCTCGCTTCCCGAAGGGCGAAGCCGAGGGCCTTACGCGCCCGCGGCGTCGATGGGATGGGCCCGTCAGGGGACACTCCCGACTCATCGAGCAGCTGAGCCTCGAAGACGCCGCGGGTGATCCCGAGCTCGGACAGCACGGACACCACCTCGGGGGCTCCATCGATGAGTCCGAGGACGATGTGCTCGGTGCCAACATGATCGTCGTCCCTCATCCGCGCGGTTTCTTCGGCCCCTTCGATGCAGCCCTTCGCTCGAGGGCTGAGCTTCGCTAACGCGTGCCGGGCCGCTCGGGATGCCTGCCGTGCATAACGCCTTGTCGCGATCGCCTCAGCCATGGAAGCAGGATAGCCCGCCCCTCCCCCAAGATCGGCTCACGCGGGCTTGAGAGGCGCGAGCGTGAGGTCCAGGCGCTTCTCGCCGCCGGCCTCGGGAAAGTTGATGGTCGCCTCGACGCCCACCGCCGATCGAGCGATGTCGAGGATCACCCCGCGGCCCCACTTCTTATGCTCCACCTCCTGGCCGACCTTGAACTCTGCGGGGTCGTTGGTGTCGCGTCCCCTCGGACCGGTCCCACTGCGCGAGCCCGTCGCGCTCTGTTTGCTATCCCCCGCCATGCTGATGAGTTCTTGTGGGATCTCGGAGAGGAACCTCGAGGCCGGGTTGTAGTTGAGGTTGCCCCACAGGCTGCGGGACCACGCGTTGAGGAGATAGAGGCGTTCCCGGGCCCGGGTGATTCCGACGTAGCAGAGCCTCCGCTCCTCCTCCATC